>NZ_ATHI01000025.1 GCF_000422245.1 Alkalidesulfovibrio alkalitolerans DSM 16529 | reverse complement strand
CGACGGAGCCGAGATCATCGCGGAGCTTGCCCCCTTGCCCGGTGAATACAGGCTGGTCAAACGCCGCTTCAGCGCCTTTCTGGACACCGAATTCGACCTGATGCTGCGCGGGCTGGGCGTCTCGACGCTGATCCTTTGCGGCACGCAGTACCCCAACTGCATCAGGAGCACGGCCGTGGACGCCATGGCCCGAGACTACCGGGTCATCGTGGTCACGGACGCCTGCTCGGCCCAAACGCCCGAAATCGCGGAGGCCAACGTCACGGACCTTGCGAACATGGGCATCAAGTGCGTGCCCCTTGCCGGGTTACTCCAGGCCCTTGGCGCCGCCTGACCCCCGCAACGTCCGGCATACCTGCGCCCCGCACAGAACCGCAGGCCGAAATACGACCGCGCCCCTTGACCAACGCCGCGATTCCGACTAAATACTCCCCTTCTCACGGGGACGTAGCTCAGCTGGGAGAGCGGCGCGTTCGCAACGCGTAGGTCGAGAGTTCAAATCTCTTCGTCTCCACCATTTAGAAAAGACA
>NZ_ATHI01000024.1 GCF_000422245.1 Alkalidesulfovibrio alkalitolerans DSM 16529 | reverse complement strand
CCCCGTGCGGGGGGCGACGTCGGGATTCGCCGCGCCGCCGGACATGGCCGTGTTTCAATCCACGCCCCCGTGCGGGGGGCGACCGGCCATCTCCGAACTGCCGGTGCCCCGCCGGATGTTTCAATCCACGCCCCCGTGCGGGGGGCGACATGGAAATCACCCCCGACATGATCCAACCCGGTGTTTCAATCCACGCCCCCGTGCGGGGGGCGACGTGGTGATATAAGGAACCTCGACGCTACAAGTAAGTTTCAATCCACGCCCCCGTGCGGGGGGCGACTTCCAGGGCGTAGAATAAGTTCCATTTGAACCAGTTTCAATCCACGCCCCCGTGCGGGGGGCGACCCGAACCCGAACCCGAGCCCAAGCCCGCGATCGTGTTTCAATCCACGCCCCCGTGCGGGGGGCGACCACCAACTGCGGGAGTGCGCTTGAGACCGTGAACGTTTCAATCCACGCCCCCGTGCGGGGGGCGACAATGAGCGACTGTGCGTGCAGTATCGAAAACGACGTTTCAATCCACGCCCCCGTGCGGGGGGCGACCTCGCCCGAAGGATTCGGCAAGGGCGCGGTTCTCGTTTCAATCCACGCCCCCGTGCGGGGGGCGACACGTGTTCGCCGCATGGGCCTCGTCGCGCATGAAGGTTTCAATCCACGCCCCCGTGCGGGGGGCGACGGGAAGGTCGCGGTCGAGAACATGAGTGATGAGGTTTCAATCCACGCCCCCGTGCGGGGGGCGACGGTGGTATTCAAGCTCGTTCCACGGGTCGAGCACGTTTCAATCCACGCCCCCGTGCGGGGGGCGACCACGGGCGTATATTGAGCAACGTCACCAGTCTTGTTTCAATCCACGCCCCCGTGCGGGGGGCGACATTTGGCAAATGGTAAAGTCCCTGCGGGTGATTTGTTTCAATCCACGCCCCCGTGCGGGGGGCGACGGCGCACCGCAACCGTGGCCTCGAAGTCGTCGTTGTTTCAATCCACGCCCCCGTGCGGGGGGCGACTCCGAGGGGATGAGCCGCAGACCCTCGTTGCGGATGTTTCAATCCACGCCCCCGTGCGGGGGGCGACCATTACTCGCGGCTCATCATCATGGACGGCGAGGTTTCAATCCACGCCCCCGTGCGGGGGGCGACGGCCGCGCTTCGTGCCGCATTTGGACCGGACATTGTTTCAATCCACGCCCCCGTGCGGGGGGCGACTCGAGCAGTGCCCCCATGTTGCCGTCTGCGACCGGTTTCAATCCACGCCCCCGTGCGGGGGGCGACTCCGAGGGGATGAGCCGCAGACCCTCGTTGCGGATGTTTCAATCCACGCCCCCGTGCGGGGGGCGACTCCGAGGGGATGAGCCGCAGACCCTCGTTGCGGATGTTTCAATCCACGCCCCCGTGCGGGGGGCGACCCCGAGGGGATGAGCCGCAGACCCTCGTTGCGGATGTTTCAATCCACGCCCCCGTGCGGGGGGCGACCCGGGGAAGCGCCTGCGCAGTACGGCCCGAGCGTGTTTCAATCCACGCCCCCGTGCGGGGGGCGACTCTCCTCGGCGTCCTGCTGCATCCACGCGACAAAGTTTCAATCCACGCCCCCGTGCGGGGGGCGACAATTTCGGCCG
>NZ_ATHI01000023.1 GCF_000422245.1 Alkalidesulfovibrio alkalitolerans DSM 16529 | reverse complement strand
GCGCGGCGGCCTCCGACTTTTCGGCCTGATCGTGCGCCTGGACCTTTTTCACAGCTTGTAAAATCGAAGTGGTCAGAGATTTCTCGTGGCCCCAGCCTTGCCAGTCTGAACGAACCGGAACGGCGATGCGCGCGCGAACGCTGCGGGAGCAACTCGGTCCAAAGAACCGCTCGCGAAGTCAGGCGGAAAACGCAAAAGATAAGGAAGAGAAACAAAAAAACTTCCCGGCTTGAGATGCGCTCACGGCCACCCGCTGACGTGAGGGGGGGGATGGGGGGTGCGGACAGCCGTGAACGCCTTCAAACCGGGAAGCGCTGGAAAAAGAGCTTTCCGCCCCGTGGGACGGTGGTGTAATCTATGTCGTGGGGGATGGATGTTGGATCACGAATGTGGTCTTGGCCAGATCCTTTTCCCCCCTGTGTTTCACTGCGAATCAGTCCACGCTCGCGAACACAATCTTGACCTAGCGTGACGCATTCGCTACGCTTGTCTACTTTTGTAGACAAGCGTAGCTACGCTCGTGGTGGATAGTACTGCTTTTTTGGGGGATGTCAACCGCTAGAGGGGGTAGGGCAATGCGTGAGGATTTCGATGCGGCCTTGGGGGGACGCATCCGCCAAATACTGGAGGAATCGGGGCTTTCGCGACCCCAATTCTGCGCTGCAGCAGGCGTGGCGCGCTCCACCTTGGCCAATTATCTGGCCGGAAAACGAACGCCCGACGCGGCATTTCTCATCCGCGTCGCCCGGCGCTTCGGGGTCAGCCCCGAATGGCTGTTGCTGGGGGAGATGCCTGCGTATCGCAACGGTTTTACCCGGCAGACGCCACTGCCCGGATGCGAAGTCGTGCAGGTTCCAGCCGTTTCGCCCGAGGCGGGGGGACATTTCGACGACATCGAAACCCTGCTGCGTGGGGCACAGGCGTCCTTCTGCTTCAATTTCGCCTGGCTCGCGCGCCAGGGCGCCGTTGAGTCCATGTTCGTGACCACGGTGGCGGGCGACGACATGGAACCGCTGCTGCATTCGGGCGATCTCCTGCTCGTGGATTCGTCGCGCCATTCGCCCCGGCCAGGACAACTCTTCGTCCTCGCGCTGGGCGGCGGGCTTGTGGCCAGACGCATCGACGCCTGCGTAGACAAGCTCTACCTGCGCTCCGAAAATCCAGCCTATCCGCGCGTGGAGATTCCCATCGACAAAACCGACAGGCTCAAGGTGCTCGGCCGCGTCATCTGGGCGGGCAAGTGCTTCCTGCCCTGACCTGACCTGACGGCTCAAAGAACGCCACGCCGCTGAAAAAGCTCCAGATGCAAAACGCAAGAAAGCGCCTGGGCCGACGCG
>NZ_ATHI01000022.1 GCF_000422245.1 Alkalidesulfovibrio alkalitolerans DSM 16529 | reverse complement strand
GGAGAAAACAGAGAATCAGAGGCCAAACAGAGAAAGAAAGGCGGGAGGATGGGGAGAATCGATGGTGCGTGGAGGTGCTTTGGAAAGATGTGAAACGGGCGAAAACACTTTAGAAACAAGGGGAAAAAGAGAGCCCGTCACCCCGGAGAATGACCCCAGAGAGACGGGTTTGTCTTTTCTAAATGGTGGAGCAAACAGCTCTCGACCGCAACTCAGCCTCCGGCCCCAATCAACCCCGTAACACATTGAAAACAAAGGGCTTCATATGGGAAGCCGAATCACACCCCAAGTTCCCGCCGGGGAAGCAACTTTTCTCTCCCGATTTCCAAGCTCCGGACGAGGATGCTGGGTTTGCAACGCGAGCGGATACCAGGAACAATCTCCCAACGAATCTGATTCGATTCCGAAAACCGGAATCGAACTGGCCTACCTGCCCGGCAGTTCCGTGCCGCGACTCATGATCTCGATATAGCCCGCATAGCTGAACAGGCGGTTGCGTTTCTGGGCGGTCAGCTCCTTGACGATGCCGAGCTGCTCCAGGTGGCCGAGCGCCTTGTTGACGGTGGCTGGAGTGATGCCGGTCTTCTCCACCAGCGAGCCCGAGGTGGCGATGGGATGCTCCATCAGCGCCCGGTGGACCTGCAGGGTGGATGCCGCCGCCCGTCCCAGGCCGCTGATCTTGTCGCGATCCTGGTTCGACAGGTCGAGGAGCTGCTGCGCCGTTTCCACCGCCTGGGTGGCGGTGACGATGACCGCCTCGGCGAAGAAATCGAGCCAGGCTTCCCAGTCGCCGGTCACACGCACTTTGTTGAGCAGCTCGTAGTAATACTGACGGTGCGTCTTGAAGTAGAGGCTGAGGTAGAGCATCGGTTCCCGCAGCACCTTCTGCTCGCACAACAGCAGTGCGATCAGCAGACGCCCTAAACGACCATTACCGTCCAGAAACGGGTGAATCGTCTCGAACTGCACATGGGCCAGCGCCGCCTTGAGCAGCACCGGGGTCGGCTCGGGCTGGTCATGGAGGAAGAGCTCCAGCTTGCTCATGCACTCCAGTACCTCTTCGGCCGGAGGGGGAACGAAGGCCGCGTTGCCTGGCCGAGTGCCGCCGATCCAGTTCTGGCTGCGCCGGAATTCGCCCGGGGTCTGGTTGCTGCCCCGCCCCTTGGTCAGCAGCACGCCGTGAATCTCGCGGAACAGCCGCAGCGACAGCGGCAGCCCTTCCTCCAGCAGGCGCAGACCATGGTCGAGGGCGGCAACATAGTTGCTGACCTCCCGCACGTCATCCAGCGGCACGCCGGGTTCCTGATCCAGCTCGAACAACAACAGGTCGGAGAGCGACGACTGCGTCCCCTCGATCATGGAGGAGAGTACCGCTTCCTTACGGACGTACATGTAGAGGAACAGCGAGGTGTCCGGCAGCAGGGTCGAGACGCTGTCCAGTCGCCCGAGGGCCAGCAGCGCCTGGTCGAACTTGCTGCGCAACTCCGGCGTCCAGTCGATGGGCGGACGCGGCGGCAGCGGCGCGGGCACGAAGGCCTGGGCCTTCTCACCCACCGTCGATATGGTCACGTATCTGCCTTGGAGTTCTCGCTTCATCCTGCCTGCCTCGAACCTAAAATAAGGCTCATCTTTATTTTATTTTCACTGCACATCCTAAAATAAAGAACCGGGAAGGAAAAATCAAGCGGATTTCCTGAACGGCCACTTCGATTTCCTCAGACGAGCGTTCGACGTTGCAACGCATCTGCTAAAGCGAAAAAAAGTTACAACCACGGCTCCGATTTTTCGGTTGCCGGAAAGCCCCTGGTATCAAAGGCTTTCGGGCCGTTGTTGCCTGGAATGGGCATTCTCCGGGGTCGGGAAGTACCGTTTCAACCCCGTTTCCTTTTCGGGGTCGCTTTCGGACGTGCGTTTTCTCCGTTCCACCGAAAAATCTCTCAAACTCGTCTTGAACTGCGCTTGACGCTCAACCCATTGTAAAATCGGGATTTCTGTGTGAGGCGGTGTCGGCGGGAGGTCGGAAACGCGGGAAATCGGGGTGAATAATTTTTGCGGTTTCGAGGTGAGTCCGATTTGCGTTAGCTCTCAGACCGGCAGAATCGGAGGGAACGACGACCTACCGCAAAACAGTCTCGAAGCCCGCGCTCCTCGTAACTACTTGATAATAAACGCCGAAGTCATCTTGCATAACCACTTCCCGACAACCCGACCAGAGAAACGAATTTCTCCCCTGATTTCCCGGCACCGGACGAGGGTGACGGGTTTGCAATAAAACCGGATACCTGGCGCTTCTCAGCAACAACTTCGAATCCGGTTTTCGGACGCCGGTTCGGTTCCCAAAACGGGAATCGAATTGGCCTGAGCATCAACCTTTTGGCGGATACGGATCGTTCCCGTGGCTGTCCTTGTTCTGGATCTTCCCGTCCTTGCCATGGATGTAGAACTCGGTGCCTTGGTTCTGGCTGATCTTGCGCCCGGCATCGACGGCTTCCTGCTTCTTATCGAAGTGGCCGCTGCTACGGGTCGCGCCATCTTTCTTGACGTCCCAGCCGCCGTCGGCGTTGGGCACGACATGATGTGATCCTGGTTTCTTTGGCATGGTCGCCTCCTGTTTACTTGGTTTCTGCTGGTGGGGTGGAATCCCGCACCAAACGACTATTGAAAGTACGCAATCGAAGCGCTGCGGGCTGCCGCGAACCAGTGCGAACCCCATCCAAAAGCCTGCCCGATTGTAGACCTGCAAGCGGGTTTTCTAGCTGGGCTGGTCGCCGGGAGCGGGCATCAAACCCGTCTGCGTTCCAGTGCCAGTTCAAATCCCAAACCCGGAATCGAACCCGCGTCCGCATGACGGTTCAGACCGAGGTTTCGTCGGCTGCGTCATTGTCGGCGGCGGGGTCGGTGAACCGTCGAATCGTCAGGGCACAGCGTTGTTCAATCAAGGTATTGATTTGCTCAACCACGGCGTTGCCAGCAAAACGGTGTCCGGGGTCAAACTGGAGCTTGCGTGCCGTTGCGGGCAGTAGTTTTGTCAGGTCCAAATGCGCCGTTTGGCCTGCGTCAGTTTCCCGGCGGTCTCCAGCTGTACATACACCAAACGCCTCTGGTCATCCACCGCGTCGCAACTCCCTGACACCCCGGCCCAGCTTGCGGCGCAACAGGGCCCGCAGGGTCACCCCATCCGAGTACCCGACCTGCGCGGCGACCTGGTCGACGCTCGCGTTTCCGGTGCGCAAGAGATGGACGGCATGTTCCACGCGCAGGTCCTGGAAATACGACAGCGGTGTCTTACCCAAAACGCTTTGCAGCCGCCGCGCCAAGGTGCGCTCGCTTGTGCCCGCGGCGCTCGCCGCCTCGGCCAGCGAGAACCCCTTCGCGAGCCGACTTCTGGCCCAGCACTCGAAGCGCTCCACCATCGGGTCGGCATGCGCAAGGTGGTCGGGAATCACGAACTCGGCTTGCGAACTGCGTGCCTCGACCAGCAGATAGCGTGCTACTAAGGCCGCCAGCGCCGGACTGCGCCCCCGGATGATGCGCAAGGCCAAGTCGACGTGGGCCAAAGCGGTACCCGCGGTAGTGAAGTGTGTCGAGTTCACGATCATGCGTGACTCGTCCAGCGTGACGTTCGGATAGCGCTGCCGAAACATCGGCCCCAGCCACCATGACGTCGTCGCACGATGCCCATCAAGCAGGCCACTCTCTGCAAGCAAGAAACTACCGGAGCAGGCGGCACCAAGGTGCGCGCCAGCGGTGGACCACTGCTGTAGCACGGCGACCGCATCGGGCACGTCGGGGCGTGTGAGCCGAGCCGAGAGCGTGTCAGGCATCTTTTCACCAAACGCGGGCACGAGCACGACGTCTGGTTCCGGCACACCACGCGCAGTGACCACGGGGACCGTCAAGCCTTGCGCAGTTCGGATGCGACGCCGCACGCCCACCAGCGTGATCTCGATGGGCGCGGGAGCCTGTGGCAGCGAGCCCGACATCGCATTGGCCAAGCCCACTGTGTCGGTGAGCGCCGCAAGCCCCAGATCAAACACGCCATCACAAACAAGGAGGTGGAGTTTCATGGCAACAATGATATCAATGTTGTCATTATTGTCTATAGAGATGGCTGTCATGAAGACTTAGACTGCAGTCTCGTCGATCCCTTCACCCACTTTCCCATTTACCCAAAGGATTACAGTATGACCAAGCTCGCCCTGTTTGTTCGCCTCGAAGCCAAACCCGGCCAGGAGGCTGCGCTAGCCGACTTCCTGGCCAGCGCACTGCCGCTCGCCAACGCCGAGTCCGGCACCACTGCCTGGTTCGCATTGAAGTTTGGCCCTTCGACGTTCGGTGTGTTCGATGCCTTTGCCGATGAGGCAGGTCGCCAAGCACATCTGAACGGCCAGATCGCCGCGGCCTTGATGGCCAACGCCGCGACCTTGCTCAGTTCTCCGCCCAATATCGAGAAGGTCGAACTGCTTGCAGCCAAACTGCCTGCATGACAACCCGGCCTTGACCCAATCAGGTCACGCTGCAGGATGGGGGCACGCGGCCCTACGCAGCGTCCCCCCTCGATTGCACTTGCCCATGGAGCTACCTTCCACAGCGATTGGGGGGGCAATATTGCAGCCAGAACTACCAAGCTGCGTCAGCAAGCAGGGGCAACATCAGGGCTAGCTGAGATGTTCCGATTCGTCGGGTAGTTATCGAGAAGTACCGATTGTTTGCAACGTGTCGGTACCGAGAGCCGTCTGGGTGAGCCAGATTTCCGGCTCATTGGAAGTCCGCAGTCCGCAAGCGCGGACTGATCAAGCGGGTTGTTCAAAATCAACAGCTTACCGTGAGGCCGTGCGGACTATTTCGAACTCCTGCGGGTTCCTGCGAACAGGATCGAACAGTTGCGGAGTTTCGGTGGGGTGGAACCCTGCGCCAAACCTGTGTAACTCAGCGCCTTAGAACCGCTGCGAACTCCTGCGGAAAGGTGCGGAATCCAGCCCCAACTGCCAACAATCCTACCAGTTCTGCCCGGCCGGGGTCACCAGACAAGTGCATCGTGCAGGACGCCAGTTCGATTCCCGTTTGCGGAATTGAACCCGCGTCCGCAGATCAGTCAGATGACCACAGTCGGTCATCATCCTGGGTCGCCGCCCAGAAGTCATCGAACAGCGCCAGCTTGGCTTCGTTGGCTGTCGGGTATGTCCTCGGACCGAATCGGTCCCCGATCTTGAAGCCCCAGCGCTTCGTCTTCGTCGGATAGACCACCAGGTTGTAGCCTTCGAGGTTGAGGAAGCTGTTCCCCTTGGCGGAGACCCGCCACTTGCGCTGCAGCCAGCGGGTCCGGCGCGCCGCCCGGTTACGCAGCCTTGCCTCGCGGCGCCTCGGTCCCTCGTAGTCGTCGCTCATCTTCTCGGCGCAGACACACCCGACTTCGAAGTTCTCGTCCAGACCCGGATGCTCCATGATGTGGACGTAGCGGATCTTCTCGTTGCCGCACATCTGGCAGGTGGCGTAATCGGTTTCGTCTGCCGGACCGCCATCAGCCCGCAAGTCGACGACGTCAACGCACGTCCACCCCTTGTGCGGCACGCCAGCCGTGTCCCATCGGTTCCCGCTCATGCCTGCACTCCTCTTCCGGAGGCGGTGGGGTACCCCATCGCCAAATTCTGCTTGACAAGCAAGTAGAATATAACAAACATAGCAAACATGACAAAACAAAACGATTTTCCAGCGATACTCCGCGCCATCCGCGCGGCCCTCAATCTGACTCAGGAGCAGCTCGCCGAGCGCCTGGGCGTCTCCTTTGCCACGGTCAACCGATGGGAGGGCGGCGGTAATAAGCCGCAGCGTGCCGCGCAGGAGACCATCCTCGCGCTGGCGCGAGAGGCCGGGGTCGAGGGTGCTGAAAGCCCCCCGCCTGCTGAAGCGGCTGCCCAGGTGACCCGGCGTCGCACCGGGCGGGTGGCGGCTGCGCCCACCACCAAGCCGATGGAACAGATGCTCTGGGACGCCGCCTGCTCGATCCGGGGCGAAAAGGATGCGGCCAAGTTCAAGGATTACCTGCTGCCGCTGCTCTTCCTTAAGCGGCTGTCCGACGTCTTTGACGACGAGATCGAGCGGCTGGCCGAGGAGTATGGCGACCGCGCCACCGCCCTGGAGATTGCCGAGTCAGACCACTCGCTGCTGCGCTTCTACCTTCCCCCGGAGGCCCGTTGGGCGGTGATCAGCGGGCGGGAGTCATTCGACTGGCCGCTCGATGACCGTGGTCGCCCGACCGCACCCCGGGACATCGGCGAGCACCTGACCAAGGCCGTGCGCGCCGTGGTCAAGCAGAACCCGACGCTCTCCGGCGTGATCGACGTGGTGGACTTCGCCGCCGAGCGCAATGGCGAGCGCGACATCAACCCGGCCAAGCTGCGCGGCGTGGTCGAAACCTTCTCTGACCCGCGTTACCGCCTTGGCCTCGCCGACGTGCAGCCCGACTTCCTTGGCCGCGCCTACGAATACCTGCTGCGCAAGTTCGCCGAAGGCTCCGGTCAGAGTGCGGGCGAGTTCTTCACGCCGACTGAGGTCGGCTTCTTGATGGCGCACATCCTGCGGCCCAAGCCCGGTGAGACCTGCCACGACTACGCCTGCGGCTCGGCGGGGCTGCTGATCAAGCTCCAGCTCGTTGCCCGCGAACTCGACCCCACCAGCCGCGTGCCGCTCAAGCTTTCGGGCCAGGAGCTACAGGCCGAGAGTTACGCCGTGGCGCAGATGAACGCCATCATCCACGACATGGAGGTGGAGCTGGCTCGGGGCGACACCATGATCAACCCGAAATTCCGCGAGGCCAGCGGCAAGATTCGCGGGCACGACATCGTGGTGGCCAACCCGATGTGGAATCAGCCGTTTGCGGCCGATCTGTTCGCCAACGATCCGTTCGACCGTTTCCGCACGGCGGGCGGCATCACCACCGGCAAGGGGGACTGGGCGTGGCTGCAGCACACGCTGGCATGCCTGGATGACCACGGTCGTGCCGCCGTGGTGCTCGACACCGGCGCGGTGACGCGCGGCTCAGGCTCCAAGAACGAGGACAAGGAGCGCAACATCCGCAAGTGGTTTGTCGATCAGGACTTGATCGACGGCGTGATCCTGCTGCCCGAAAACCTCTTCTACAACACCACGGCGGCGGGCGTGATCGTGGTGCTGAACAAGCGCAAGCCTGCCACTCGCAAAGGCAAGATCGTCCTGCTCAACGCCAGCCGCCACTTCCAAAAGGGCAAGCCGAAGAACTACCTGCCCGAGGAAGACATCCGGCCGCTCGCCGCGATGTACCTCAAATGCGAGCCGGTCGAGGGTGAGGTGGCTGTCATCACAAAACAGCAAGCTCAGGAGGCGGATTACAACCTGAGTCCGAGCCGTTGGGCAGGGCAAAGCGACGATGCTTCGCATCGGGACATGTCGCATCTAATTGCTGAATTGGCTGAGCTAGATGCGAAAGCATCCGAAGTGAACAAGGTGCTCTATCAACTGCTTTCTGGGGTGCGCAAATGAATGAGCTACCGGAAGGCTGGACTGTGGAACCTTTCAGTCAGGTAGCCAGTTATACGACGGGCCGCACGCCCGCGCGGGCAAACCCCGCGTATTGGGCAAAAGGTGAGCGTCAGGTGCCATGGGTGGCAATTTCCGACATGGAGCAATACGGCATCATCACCGAGACGGCTGAGTCTGTCTCCGCACTTGCGTTTGAGAATGTGTTCCGTGAACGCATTGTCCCTGCGGGCACGCTCATCATGAGCTTCAAGCTGACCATTGGGCGAGTGGCGACGCTCGGCATTCCTGCATGTCACAACGAAGCCATTATCTCGATTTTTCCACGGGAAGGCGTAGATCAGCGTTACTTGGGCTATTTCCTCTCGCAGGTTGATTACACCGATCATCAAGACCGTCAGATAAAGGGCAACACGCTCAATCAATCCAAGATTGACCAGATTCAGGTCGCCCTTCCTCCTTCCAAGGAGCAGGCCCGCATTGCAGATGTTCTCGACAAGTGTCGGCTTGGCATAAATACCGAGCGCGTAGCGGAAAAAACAGCAGAGGAACTCAGGCGTGCTTGTATGAGCGAGCTTTTTACGCGAGGCCTGCGTGGTGAAGCTCAGAAGGAGACCGAACTTTGCTTCGTACCAGAAAGCTGGTCTGTAGTCCGGCTTGGTGAAGTCTGCGCACTCAGCACGGGAACAACACCATCGACGAAAGAGAAGCACTACTACGACGGTGAAGTTCCGTTCATCAAAACTGCTGACGTGGTCAACAACCGGATCAGTGCTGCCAATACTTTTGTGTCGCAGCAGGCGATTGACGACTACAGCTTGAAGATTTTCCCGGTCGGTACTTTGCTGATGGCGATGTATGGCCAAGGAAAGACAAGGGGCCAAGTGTCCCTGCTGGAAATCCCGGCAGCAACAACTCAGAACGCTGCGGCAATTCAACCGTCAAGCGATATAGATTCCGCATTTCTGTGGCATTACTTGATGAGTTGCTACGAACGGCTGCGAGGCATGGGTTCTTTGGGCCACGTTTCGCATTTGAATCTTGGATACCTGCGGGACTTGCTCATCGTGAAACCTTCGCTGCAAGAACAACGAGAGATCGCAGTAATCCTCGATGCCATCGACAGCAAAGTTGACCTGCACCGGAAGAAGCGCGAAGTGCTGGAGGAACTCTTTGAGTCTCTGCTTCACAAGCTGATGACCGGCGAGATCGCCGTGTCGGATCTGGATCTGTCAGCGCTGTCCATGGCCTCGACGCAACATGAGGAGGCCACGGCATGAGCACACTCAAGATCAGCGAAGCCGGCACGGTGCAGTTCCCGATGGTCAAGCACGCGGTGGAGATCGGCTGGACGTCGATCACGCCGGAGGACGCACGCACCAAGCGCGGCGGCGAGGCGGGCACCTTCTTCCGCGACGTTCTGGAAGCCAAGCTCGCTGCGTTCAACCCCTGGATGTCCGCCGACGCGGTGCGCTCGGTGGTGGAAACCCTGGACGCGCTGCCGGCCACCATCGAGGGCAATCGCGAGCTGCTGGCCTGGCTGCGCGGCGAACGCCAGTGGTACGACGAGGCCGAGAAGCGCCATCGACCAGTGACGGTGATCGACTTCGAGCACGTCGCGGACAACGTCTTCCATGTGACCTGGGAGTGGAAGATCAAGCCGCCCGCGCGCAAAGGCAACCGGGCCGACGTGATGTTTGTCGTCAATGGCGTGCCGGTGGTGATCGTCGAGCACAAGAACCCGAAGGACGGCGACGCCATCGAACGCGCGATCAAGCAATTGCGCCGCTACGAGCTGGAAACGCCGGAGCTGCTGGCGACGACCCAGCTGTTCAACGTGACGCACCTGCTCGATTACTGGTACGGCGTGACCTGGAACGCCAACCGGCGCGACATGGCGCGCTGGAAACAGGCGCCGGAGGAAACCTACCGCTTTGCGGTGCAAGCCTTCTTCGAGCCGACCGACTTCCTGCGCACGCTGCAGCACTGGATCTTGTTCTACGTGCAGGATGGCGAGACACGCAAGTCTGTGCTGCGCCAGCACCAGCGGCGCGCCATCGACGCCATCCTGGACCGCTGCGCCGACCCGGCCAAGACACGCGGCTTGGTGTGGCACACCCAGGGATCGGGCAAGACCTTCACGCTGCTGACGGCGGCGCGTCAGATCCTTGAGGACAAGGCGCGTTACGCCAATGCGACCGTGATCCTGGTGGTGGACCGCACCGAACTGGAAGGCCAGTTGAAAGGCTGGGTGGAGCGCCTGCTGGGCGAGATGCAGCAGCAGGACATCGCGGTCGAGAGGGCCAACAACAAGGCCAAACTGCAGTCCCTGCTGGATGCCGACTTCCGTGGCCTGATCATCTCGATGATCCACAAGTTCGAGGCTATCCGCAAAGACAGCTGCCTGCGCGACAACGTTTACGTGTTCATCGACGAGGCGCACCGGTCGGTGGCCAAGGATCTCGGCACCTACCTGATGGCCGCCGTGCCAAAGGCCACGATCATCGGTTTCACCGGTACGCCCATCGCGCGCACTTCGCAGGGCGAAGGCACCTTCAAGATCTTCGGCACGCAGGATGAGCTGGGCTACCTGGACAAGTACTCCATCGCCGAGAGCATCGCCGACGAGACCACGCTGCCCATCAAGCACGTGATGGCGCCGAGCGAGATGACGGTGCCGGCCGAACGGCTGGACAAGGAGTTCTTCGCGCTGGCCGAGAGCGAGGGCGTGACCGATGTCGAGGAACTGAACAAGGTGCTCGACCGCGCGGTCGGCCTGCGCACCTTCCTCACGGCCGACGACCGGATCGAGAAGGTTTCGGCCTTCATCGCCGAGCACTTCAAGGAGAACGTGCTGCCCTTGGGCTACAAGGCCTTCGTGGTGGCGGTGAACCGCGAGGCCTGTGCCAAGTACAAGAAGGCGCTGGACAAGCATCTGCCACCCGAGTGGAGCGCGCCGGTCTACACCGAGAACTCCGCCGATGTGGTGGATCGGCCGCTGGTGGCCGAGTTGCAGCTCTCAGACGACGCCGAAGAGCAGGTGCGCTTGCTGTTCAAGAAGCCCACCGAGAACCCGAAGATCCTGATCGTCACTGACAAGCTACTCACGGGCTACGACGCGCCGCCGCTTTACTGCTTGTACCTCGACAAGCCGATGCGCGACCATGTCCTGCTGCAGTCGATTGCACGGGTGAACCGGCCTTATGTAGACGCGAACGGTGTGCAGAAGCGCGTCGGCTTGGTGGTCGACTTTGTCGGTGTGCTGCGCGAGCTAAAAAAGGCGCTGCAGTTCGATTCCAGCGACGTCAGCGGCGTGATTGAGGACCTCGACGTGCTGCTGCAGGACTTCCTGCAACGCATCGAGCAGGCCAAGAAGGACTACCTGGAGTCAGACGCCGGCGGCACCCCCGACGAGCGGCTGGAGCGCCTGGTGTTCGGACGCTTCCTGACGCCCGAGGCGCGTAAGACCTTCTTCGAGAGCTACAAGGAGGTCGAGGCGCTGTGGGAGATCCTCTCGCCAGACCCGGCACTGCGTGACCACATCGCAACCTACAAGCAGCTTTCCCAGCTCTACGCTGCCGTGCGCAACGCGTACGCCGAGAAGGTCGGTTTCGTGGCCGATCTGGCCTACAAGACGCGCCGCCTGATCGAGGAAAGCGCCGAGCAGCACGGCCTGGGTCGGCTCACCAAGAGCGTTACCTTCGACGTGGCCACACTCAACGCACTACGCAGCGAAAAGGGCTCCGATGAAGGCAAGGTGTTCAACCTCGTGCGCGGGTTGCAGCACGAGATCGACGAAGACCCCGCTGCGGCCCCGGTGCTGCAACCGCTGAAAGATCGTGCCGAGCGCATCCTGAAGGATCTGGAAGAGCGCAAGACGACCGGTCTGGCGGCGATGGACCAACTGGCGGCGTTGGCTGCCGAGAAGGAAGCGGCCATGAAGGCGGCGCGCGACAGCGGCCTGTCTGCTCGTGCCTTTGCAGTCGCCTGGGTACTGCGTGAGGATGCGGCCGTCAAGGCAGCGGGCATCGACCCCATGACACTGGCCAAGGATGCCGAAGAGTTGCTCGGGCGTTTCCCGAATGCCTCGGTCAACGCCGACGAGCAGCGACGGCTCCGTGCGTCGCTCTACAAGCCCCTCCTCGCGCTGGCGCAGGACGAGCGGGCACGGGTCGTCGATCTCGTTGTGCGTTTGCTGCTCACGGAGGGTGGCGAATGAAATCGTCCCTGTACCCGGCGCAGGACTTGCGACGCCGCGCACTGGCCTGGGCGGTCAAGTTGAAGGTGAATCCCCGCGTGGTTCGGGTGCAGGAGATGCGCAGGAAGTGGGGTTCCTGTTCATCGGCGGGAACCGTCACCTTGGCCACTGACTTGCTCGACCAGGATGAGCCTTTCCAGGATTACGTCATCGTTCATGAACTGCTTCATCTGCGTTACGCGAACCACGGGAGGATGTTCAAGGCGCTGATGAGTGCACATGTCCCGGGTTGGCGCACGATCGAGCAACGCCAGATAGGCGATGCAGATGGCGCATCCGTTGAGCGGCTCTCCCGCAAACCGAGCGGTCATGCCCGATGACGATGCAATAACAAAAGGATCTGCTGCAATGCGCTTCATCGCCGGCCCGCTCAACAAACAACTGCTACAAAACCTGCTGGGCGAGGTGATTGAATCCTGCACGCGCGTTCGCGCGGCCGTCGCTTACGCCAGCCGCGACAACATGAAGTTGTTCGAGGCCTGCGCGCAGCACCTGAAGCCCCTGGAGTTCTTTGGCCGCTACGACCACACGGTGGCTGTCGATCCCGCCGTTTTGAAGTGGTTTCTGGATAAGGCCAGCCCGAACTACGACTGCAAGCTCGTGCCCGACATCCTGCACGCCAAGATCATCTGGTGGGTGGATGCCGGTGCCTACATCGGGTCTGCCAACCTGTCTGACCGGGCCTGGATATCGAACATCGAAGCGGGCACCTTTCTGCCCCACGACGAACTCGTCGAAACGGGTATGGAGCGTGAGCTGCAGCGCTTCTTTGAGGAAGTGGATGACCGTGCCCGGCCTCTGACCAAGGAGATCTACCAGGAGCAGCTGCGCTTGGCGGACCGGCGGTCTGAGTTGTCGAAGCGCGAATACGGACTTGAGCAGCAGTTCGACAAGGACCGCTTGCTGCCGAAGAACCACGGTCTGGTGTTTGTCGACACGAAGCGATCGTCTGAGAAGCGCTTCCAGAAGTTCGAGCAGGATTGGAACGACACGCTGCAGGTGATGCGATCGATCGCATCCAGGGTTTCGGCGCCCGGCGCCAAACCGGGCTGGATTGATGCGTCGGTGGCCCCCGGCGTTCAAGCGGATCAGTTCCTGCACGCCTATTACTACAAGCAGGTCAAGGATGGAAACCGTCATCCTTACGAGGAGTTCTTCGACAGGAACTCGAAGAACCCTGAGCTGGCGCTGCGCGACGCGCTGGAGTGGTGGCATGACGCCGACTTCGACCACTCGTTTGAAGAACGCACCATTTACGAGTGGTCGCCCCGGCTGCGTGAGCTGCTGGCACGCGATCGCATTCTCAAATTGACCGAGCAGGAGTTCGTGGATGCCGTTTCCCGGGTGCACGCGATCCGAGACCACGCCATCAAGCAGGAAAACGAGCACTTAGGCTTGCCCGACCGACCGCAGGCCGGCGACGACAAGGTGGAAAAGTTCGGCGAGTGGCTCTGGCGGCAGCGATCTCGCGAAGGGCGGACGGTGCTTGAGCTGTTGAACTACGTCGTCTGGGGCAACGGAAGTGTTTCAGCCCGGCTCTGGAACGCGATCCGCAGCGACGACTGGGCAATTCCACACATTGGTCTGAGCAGCCTCGGGGAAATTGTCGGCTGGGCGCGCCCAGACGAGTTTCCACCAAGGAACATGCGGACGAGCAAGGGGCTGCGGGCGCTCGGTTACAACGTGAGGATCGGTGTTTGATCTGCGGCCGTGGGCGGCGCCCGCAAGGTCCCGATCAACCCACCGTCCCCTGCGCCGGACCGGCCCGCCCTGGCATACCGTCCTTGAAGATTTGAGTCACATCAATCGGCCAGCAGGTCGCTGGATGTTGACTCTTGACTTTCGGCATGTTAGGTGTAATATCTTTTGCAAAGTCTTGCAAGAATTTCCTCGAGCGAGGCCGCGTGACGACGGAACTTGTGGGGGTGGTATGACAGCGCGCCAGCAGGCGATCTTCACACTCGACGAGTTGGCTACCTACTTAAAGTAAAGGTCGGCAAGCGGACGCTTTACCGGCTCGCCGCGCACGGGGAAATTCCAGCCTTCAAGGTCGGCGGGACGTGGCGGTTTCGTCAAAGTGAAATCGATCAATGGATCAATGATCAGATCCAAGCAGGCAGAAAGAAGGAGGTGATACGCACAGATGAGCAGCCGAAGTCAGCGAAACATCCCGTGTTGCCTGGGCGCGCTATCCATAGCCGCAGGCAAACGGATTGAGTGAGTCTTCAATTGATTTCTGGAGGTATGACATGGACATTGATTTCAAGAAATTGGCTCCCTGGAACTGGTTCAAAAAGGAGCAGGAAGAACAACAGAGCACTGCCTCGCTGCCGGTGCAGCGCAATGACCTGCCGGTGGCGGGTGGGCCCGTCAGTCCCATCCTGCAATTGCATCGCGAGATCGATCGCCTGTTCGACGACGCGTTTCGAGGCTTCGGTTTCCCGACGCTGGCCATGCCACGCTGGCCGTCGGAGTGGCCGGGCCTGCTGAAACCGGCGCTGGACATCCAGGAGACCGACAAGCAGTACAAGATCGCCCTGGAAGTGCCCGGCGTCGAGGAAAAAGACATCCAGATCACGCTCGACAACGACGTGCTGCTGGTGCGCGGTGAAAAGCGTCAGGAGCAGGAAACGAAAGACGGCGGTTTCCACCGGGTGGAGCGCTCCTACGGCAGCTTTCAGCGCGCTCTGAACCTGCCGGCCGATGCCAACCAGGACACGATCAAGGCCGCTTTCAAGAACGGCGTGCTCACGATCACGATGGAAAAGCGCGAGGCCAGTACGCCCAAGCAGGGGCGCTCGATCCCGATCAACGGCTGACGCGGGGCAGCGCGTTTTTCTCAAAAACCACAAAGAGATGAGGCACCGTGATCGGCGGTGCCTCGTCAGATCAATCTTTACAGGAGCATCAGCATGGCCAGAAAACAATGCCAAGTCTGCGGCCAGCCCGCCACGGTGCGGGTGGAAGCCAATCTCAATGGTCGCCACAGCACCATGCTGTTGTGTGACGATCACTATCGCCAACTGGTGCGCCAGCAAAAGCGCACCGTCTCACCGCTGGAAGCCTTGTTCGGCTCGCGCAGCGGGCTGTTCGAAGACTTCCTTGGCAGCGACTTCTTCCGCATCGGTGACGACGCACCGTCCATGGCGGCCGATACCGACGAGGTCGTCGATGCCTCGTTCGGCGAACCCGCCCCGGCCGGTACGGGCACCGCGCGCCGTCGCGGCAGTGGGCTCGCCAGCCGTATCAGCGAACAGTCCGAGGCCCTATTGCAGGAGGCCGCCCGACACGCTGCAGAGTTCGGGCGCGCCGAAGTCGATACCGAACACCTGCTGCTGGCGCTATCCGACAGCGACGTGGTCAAGACCATCCTGGGGCAGTTCAAGATCAAGGTCGATGACCTCAAGCGCCAGATCGAATCCGAAGCCAAGCGCGGCGATAAGCCGTTCGAGGGCGAGATCGGCGTGTCGCCCCGGGTCAAGGACGCGCTCAGCCGTGCTTTCGTGGCCTCCAACGAACTCGGCCACTCTTATGTCGGGCCGGAGCATTTCCTGATCGGGCTCGCCGAGGAAGGCGAAGGTTTGGCGGCCAACCTGCTGCGCCGTTACGGCCTCACGCCGCAAGCGCTGCGCCAGCAGGTAAGCAAGGTGGTCGGCAAAGGGGCCGAGGATGGCCGCGCCGAGACGCCGACCAACACGCCGGAACTCGACAAGTATTCGCGCCACCTCACCAAGATGGCGCGCGAGGGCAAGCTCGATCCGGTCATCGGCCGCGCGCAGGAGATCGAGACGACCATCGAAGTGCTGGCCCGGCGCAAGAAGAACAACCCGGTGCTGATCGGCGAGCCCGGCGTCGGCAAGACCGCCATCGTCGAAGGGCTGGCGCAGCGCATGGTCGCCGGCGAAGTGCCCGAGACGCTGCGCGACAAGCGTCTGGTCGAACTCAACATCAACGCCATGGTGGCAGGCGCCAAGTACCGCGGCGAGTTCGAGGAGCGCGTGCAGAAGGTGCTCAAGGAAGTGACCGAGCACCAGGGCGAGCTGATTCTCTTCATCGACGAGGTGCACACCATCGTCGGTGCAGGCCAGGGTGGCGGCGAAGGCGGGCTGGACGTGGCCAACGTGTTCAAGCCGATGATGGCGCGCGGCGAACTGAACCTGATCGGCGCTACCACGCTCAACGAGTATCAGAAGTACATCGAGAAGGACGCCGCGCTGGAGCGTCGCTTCCAGCCGGTGATGGTGCCCGAGCCGACGATAGCGCAGACCATGATGATCCTGCGCGGCCTGCGCGACACCTTCGAGGCGCACCACAAGGTCAGCATCACCGAGGATGCGATCATCGCCGCCGCCGAGTTGTCGGACCGCTACATCACCGCGCGCTTTTTGCCTGACAAGGCCATCGACCTGCTCGACCAGGCGGCCGCACGCGTGAAGCTGTCGGCCACGGCCCGCCCGGTGGCGGTGCAAGAGCTGGAGTCCGAACTGCACCAGCTGCGGCGTGAGCAGGACTATGTGGCCTCGCGCAAGCAGTACGACAAGGCCGCCGAGCTGGGCAAGCGCATCGAGGCCAAGGAGACTGAACTCAAGAAGCTCGTCGAGGAATGGGAACGCGAGCGCGCCTCGGGCAGCGCCGAAGTCAAGGCCGAGCATGTCGCGCAGATCGTCTCGCGCCTGACCGGCATTCCGGTCAACGAGCTGACGGTGGAAGAACGCGAGAAGCTGCTGCATCTGGAGCAGCGGCTGCACGAGCGCCTGGTGGGCCAGGACGAAGCAGTGCGCGCGGTGGCCGATGCCGTGCGGTTGTCGCGCGCGGGCCTGCGCGAAGGCAGCAAGCCGGTGGCGACTTTTCTGTTCCTCGGGCCGACCGGCGTGGGCAAGACCGAGCTCGCCAAGGCGCTGGCCGAGTCCATCTATGGCGATGAAGGTGCGCTGCTGCGCATCGACATGTCCGAGTACGGGGAACGCCATACCGTGGCACGCCTGGTGGGGGCGCCTCCGGGTTACGTCGGCTACGACGAGGGTGGCCAGCTCACCGAGAAGGTGCGGCGCAAACCCTACAGCGTGTTGCTGCTGGACGAGATCGAGAAGGCTCACCCCGACGTCTACAACATCCTGCTGCAGGTGTTCGACGACGGGCGGCTCACCGACGGCAAGGGCCGGGTGGTGGATTTCACCAATACCATCATCATCGCCACCTCGAACTTGGGCTCGGACATCATCCAGCGTCGGCTGAAGGCCCGTGGCGCCGCCGGCGAGGAATACGAGAAGACCAAGGGCGAGGTGATGGACGTGCTGCGCGGACACTTCCGCCCCGAGTTCCTCAACCGCATCGACGAGATCATCGTCTTCCATGCGCTGGGCAAGGAGGAGATCCGCCATATCGTCGGCCTGCAGCTCGATCGTGTGGCCCGCAACGCCGCCAGCCAGGGCGTGACGCTGACCTTCGATCAGACCTTGATCGATCACTTCGCGGAGGAAGGCTACAAGCCCGAGTTCGGCGCGCGTGAGCTCAAGCGGCTGATCCGCAGCGAGCTGGAAACTGCTCTGGCGCGCGAGATGCTGGGTGGCGGTATCGGCAAGGCCGATCACGCCAGCGCCCGCTGGGACGACAAGGCCGAACGGGTGGTCTTCGAGCGCCAGGAGCCACCCGCGAAGCCGGCCGAGCCTGAGAAGCCCGATGCCGCGAACGTGGCCGAGACGCCGCCGAGCGACGCGAGCAAGCCTGCGCGCAAGAAGAAGTCAGCGGGCGGCGAATCTTGAGTCATGGGGAGGCTGTCGTGTCCGACCCCAACGGGCTGACATGGGCAGCCACCCTCGTGTCGCTGGCGGTCGCTATCCCCACAGCGGGGCACGCGGTCATCTACAAGCGTGACCCTCGATCGGCCACGCTGTGGGTGCTGCTGATCGCGCTGTTGCCGCTGGGCGGTTCGCTGCTGTATGGGCTGTTCGGCATCAACCGTTACCAGCGGCGGGCGCGGCGGCTGTTTCCGGGGGCAGATCCTGCTGTTCGGCAGGACCTCGCGCCTACGATGCCCCAGGCCGTATCGGCGCCGTTTGCCGGCCTGGCGCACCTGGTGGGACGTGCCACCGGCCAGTCGCTGACCAGCGGCAACCGCATCGAGCCGCTCGTCGATGGCGAGCAGGCCTACCCGGCCATGCTCGCTGCCATCGAGTCGGCGCGGCACAGCGTCGCGCTGGCTTCGTACATCTTCGACAGCCAAGGCATCGGGGCGCAGTTCGTCGATGCGCTGCGCCGGGCTCATGAGCGCGGCGTGCAAGTGCGGGTGCTGATCGACGACGTCTATGCCCGCTGGAGGCCCCGCAGCGCCTACCGCGCCTTGCAACGCGCCGGCGTTCCGGCGGCGACGTTCAACCCGACGTTGATTCCCGCGCGCCTGCATGCCGCGCATCTGCGCAATCACCGCAAGCTGCTGGTGATCGATGGCGAGACGGGTTTCACCGGCGGCATGAACATCTTCAGCCCGTATTGGCGGCCCGATGCGCCGGAGCAGGCCTGTCACGATTTGCACTTTCGTCTGCGCGGGCCGGTGGTTGCGCATCTGATGCGGTGCTTCACCGATGATTGGTGCGATACCACGGGCGAGCGGCTCAGCAAGGGTTTCTGGGGCGAACCGCCCGCAACGGCTGATGAGCAAGGAACCTCTTGGGCGCGCGGCATCGAGGCCGGTCCCGATGAGGCCCTGGACAGGATGCGCTGGACCTTCATGGGCGCTTTGAGCGCGGCGAAGCATTCGGTGCGCATCTGGACACCTTACTTCGTGCCCGATCAGCCGATGATCGCGGCGCTGAGCACGGCCGCGTTGCGCGGCGTGCGCGTCGAGGTGCTGACGCCCGCAAACGGCGACCATCCCACGGTGCAATGGGCCGCGCGCGCCCACTACTGGCAGGTGCTGGAGCACGGTGTACGCATCTTCGAACGGCCTGGCCCGTTCGACCACAGCAAGCTGATGCTGATAGACGGCCAGTGGTGCTGCCTGGGTTCGGCCAATTGGGATGCGCGCAGCCTGCGCCTCAACTTCGAGTTCAATGTGGAGAGGTGTACGACACCGCGCTGTCTACGCGGCTGGAATCCCTTTTTGATGCCGCTCGTGATGCGTCGGGCGAGATATCGGCGAAGGCGTTGCGCGCCCGCCCGCTGGCCATCCGCTTGCGCGACGGGGTGGCCCGTCTGTTCACCCCCATTCTCTAGCGACACGACTTGCGAGGAACATTGCCCATGGAAAAGAAAGATCAATGGAACATTGGCTACTGGATCGTCGCCGGCCTGTTGCTGCTGACGCTGCAGAACTACTGGCAGGCGGCCAAGACCGTCGAGCCCGTGCCCTACAGCGAATTCGAGAAGGCGCTGGCCGAGGGGCGCGTCGCCGAAGTGCTGGTGTCGGACCGCACGGTCACCGGGCGCCTGATTTCGCCGGACAGCCGGGGCAAGACCACCATCGTGGCCACCCGTGTCGAACCCGACCTGGCCGAGCGGCTGTCCAAGTACGACGTGCCCTATGCGCGGGTGGTGGAAAGCACCTGGCTACGTGATGTGCTCTCCTGGATTCTGCCGGCGGTGGCCTTCTTCGGCGTCTGGTTCTTCCTGTTCCGCCGCTTCGCCGAGAAGCAGGGCATGGGTGGCTTCCTGAGCATCGGCAAGAGCCGTGCCAAGGTATTCATGGAGAAGAACACTGGCGTGACCTTTGCCGATGTCGCTGGCGTCGATGAAGCCAAGGCGGAGTTGGTTGAGATCGTCGATTTCCTCAAGAATCCGCAGGAGTATGGACGGCTCGGGGCGCGCATCCCGAAAGGTGTGTTGCTGGTTGGCCCGCCCGGCACGGGCAAGACCCTGCTGGCCAAGGCCGTGGCGGGCGAGGCCGGGGTACCGTTCTTTTCCATCTCAGGCTCGGAGTTCGTCGAGATGTTCGTCGGCGTGGGTGCAGCGCGCGTGCGCGACCTGTTCGAGCAGGCCCGCGGGCAGGCGCCGGCCATCATCTTCATCGACGAGCTCGATGCGCTGGGCCGCGCGCGCGGCGTCGGCGGCCCCATCGGCGGCCACGACGAGCGCGAGCAGACCCTCAACCAGCTGCTCACGGAGATGGACGGCTTCGACAGCTCGGTCGGGCTGATCATCCTCGCCGCCACCAACCGCCCCGAAATCCTCGACCAGGCGCTGCTGCGCGCCGGTCGCTTCGACCGTCAGGTGCTGGTGGACCGGCCCGACAAGAAGGGACGGCTGGACATCCTGAAAGTCCACGTCAAGAAGGTGACGCTGGCTCAGGATATCGATCTCGAACAGGTGGCTGCGCTGACCACGGGCTTTTCGGGTGCAGACCTCGCGAACCTGGTCAACGAGGCCGCGCTGGCCGCGACCCGGCGCAAAGCGTCCGCCGTGGAGTTGCAGGACTTCACCGCCGCCATCGAGCGCATCGTGGCGGGCTTGGAGAAGAAGAACCGCGTGCTCAATCCCAAGGAGCGGGAAACCGTGGCCTATCACGAGATGGGCCATGCGCTGGTGGCGCTGGCGCTGCCCGGCACCGATCCGGTACACAAGATTTCAATCGTTCCGCGTGGCATCGGTGCACTCGGCTACACCCTGCAGCGGCCCACCGAAGACCGATTTCTGATGACACGTGCCGACCTGGAGCACAAGATTGCCGTGCTGCTGGGAGGGCGCGCGGCTGAGAAGCTGGTGTTCGGCGAGCTGTCCACAGGGGCTTCAGACGATCTCGCGCGGGCCACCGACATCGCCCGCGACATGATCACCCGCTTTGGCATGGACGAAGGACTGGGCTACATCGCCTTCGAGGCGCAGCGGCCACGCTTTCTCGATACACCGGAACTGGCCCAAGGCGGCTGCCGGGTGGCCGAATCGACCCAGGCGCGCATCGATCAGGCCATCCGCGACATCGTGATGGGCGTGTTCGAGCGCGCCTACCGGATCCTCGACACCAACCGCGCGGTGCTGGAGCGCTGTGCGCGCGAACTGCTGGCGCGGGAAACGCTCGACGAAAGCGATATCCGTCAATTGACTCAAGGACTTGTTCGGAACTGAAAACAGTAGTAGAGTAGTAGGTGCCATTCAGAGTAAGCCGGCGGCTCTGTTCGGTGCGTCATCCAATTCGCCGGCATTGTTCAAGGAGAACCGATATGTCTGCATTGACTCCGTGGGACCCCTTCCGGGAACTGGATGAATTGCAAAACCGCCTGGCGACGATGTTCGGACGAATACCCCAGCGACAGGGCGCCCGTACCGGCAACGAAGCCATGACCACGGCGGACTGGGCACCAATGGCGGACATCAGCGAGGATGAGAACGCATTCCTCCTCAAGCTGGATCTGCCGGAGGTCCCCAAGGATGCCGTGCGCGTCAGCGCGGAAAACGGTGTGCTCACCATCAGCGGCGAGCGCAAACTGGAAAAAGAGGAGCAGGGCAAGAAGTTCCACCGCTTCGGTATTCGCAGCATTCCAACCCTGATTTTGTTCCGAGGGGGACATGAGGTTGCACGTCAGGCGGGCGCCACGGGCGCGCAGGACATTATGCGCTGGGTGGCTTCGCAATTGCCCCGATGATTCAGGTGCAATCGAGTCGTCTTCTCGGACTCCCCGTTCCATTAACGTTTCATTGAAAGAGAGAGCGCAACGCTTATGCATAAAGAATCTGGCCACACGGCCCTTGACAAGATGCGCTCCCAGTGGCGGTTGATGACGGTTTACGAGCGCTTCGAGCAGGTCGTTGCCATCACGCTTTCGGGCGTCATCGCGTTGGTAATTGTGATTTCGCTGATTCAGTTGATTCGGCTGGTGTTCACACTGCTCGTCATGGATGCGCTGAATCCACTGGATCATAAGGTTTTCCAGCTGGTGTTCGGTGCCACCATGACGCTGCTGATCGCCATGGAATTCAAGCATTCGATCGTCAAAGGGGCTCTGCGCAAGGAAAGCATCATCCAGGTCAAGACCGTCATTCTGATCGCGATCCTGGCACTGGCCCGCAAGTTCATCATTCTCGAACCCGACGTTGATCCTGCCAAAGTAGCTGCGCTGGCGGGAACGATACTGGCCTTGGGTCTGACCTATTGGCTCATGCGTGAACGCGATGACCGCAAGAGCGAGTAATGGAGGCATGACCCCCTATGGTCTAGTCGGCCGACACGATGCCAGGTCGAGGCACCGCTGGCTCAATCGCTTTCAAACCGCGCTGCTGGTTTTGACCCTGCTGGGGATCGCAGCTGCCGCTGGCAGTCTGCTGTTCGGCGAGATTGGCCTTTGGCTGGCACTGGCAACATGCGCATTGACCCTGCTGATCGAACCTGTCGCCGCCTCCGCGATGACCTTGCGTCTGTATGGCGCCCGTCCCTTGCGCCCTGATGAAGCCCCCGCAATCTGGTCGTTGCTGCGAGCGCTCGCAGCTCGCGCAGGATTGCCGAACACGCCGGTTCCGTACTATGTGCCCAGCGACATCGTCAATGCCTTTGCCACCGGCTCCAGGCGCCTTGCCTCCATTGCCCTCACCGATGGCCTGCTCCGCAGCCTGAGTATGCGCGAACTGCAAGCCGTGCTGGCGCATGAAGTCGCGCACATCGCTCAAGAAGATCTTCGTGTCATGGGCTTGGCCGATTCGATCAGCCGGCTCACGAACCTGCTGGCGTTGTTGGGTCAGGTCGCGCTCCTGATCAGCATGCCAGCCTTGCTGGTTGGTGCAGCAGAAATTAACTGGATTGGCTTACTGTTGTTGGCCGCTTCGCCGCAACTGGCACTGCTCGCACAGTTGGGTCTGTCACGTGTGCGAGAGTTCGATGCCGACCGGATGGCAGTAGAGCTGACGGGAGATCCGCACGGGCTCGCCTCGGCGCTGGCGAAGATCGAGCGGGTGAGCCGCTCGTGGCGAGCCTGGTTGTTGCCCGGCTGGGGGAATCCCGAACCGTCCTGGTTGCGCACGCATCCGGCGACAGAGGATCGTATCGCGCGCCTGATGGCGTTGGCGCCTCAGCCATCGCAGGCCCTGCCGTTCCAAACGGAATATCTCGCGCCAAGGTCGTTCGCCCCGATGCGCCCGCCACGCCGGGGCCTGAGCGGCCTTTGGCGCTAAATCACTCGAAAGGAACCCCCGCCATGGCTTACCACGATCCTTACCCACAACGCCCAGCTCCGGATCATTTCGTCCGGCGGTGGCTCTTCATCACTGCGTGCGTTGCCGCACTCATGCTGTTCTGGCAGTTCCTGCCCGCCATCGAGGCCTGGTTCAGCCCGCGCCAAGCCGCTGAGCGCACCGTCACGCCGCGTGGCGATCTGGCCGCTGACGAACAGGCCACCATCGAACTGTTCGAGAAATCCCGGGCATCGGTGGTCTACATCACGACGTCCCAACTGGTACGAGATGTCTGGACGCGCAACGTCTTTTCCGTGCCGCGCGGGACGGGTTCGGGTTTCATCTGGGATGACGCCGGTCATGTCGTTACCAACTTTCATGTGATTCAGGGGGCGTCGGAGGCCACTGTCAAACTGGCCGACGGCCGCGATTACCAAGCCGCGCTGGTCGGCGTGAGTCCGGCCCACGATATCGCGGTGCTCAAAATCGGCGTCGGTTTCCAGCGCCCGCCCGCCGTTCCGGTCGGCACCAGCGCAGACCTCAAGGTGGGACAAAAGGTGTTCGCCATCGGCAACCCCTTCGGCCTGGATTGGACACTCACCAACGGCATCGTGTCCGCGCTCGATCGATCGCTGCCCGGGGAATCTGGCGGAGTGACCATCGAACACCTGATTCAAACCGATGCCGCCATCAACCCCGGCAACTCGGGTGGGCCGTTGCTCGATTCGGCCGGCCGCCTGATCGGCATCAACACAGCGATCTACAGCCCTTCCGGTGCATCGGCTGGGATCGGCTTCGCCGTGCCGGTGGACACGGTCATGCGTGTGGTGCCACAACTCATCAAGACCGGCAAATACATCCGTCCGGCGCTTGGGATCGAGGTAGACGAGCAGCTCAACCGCCGATTGCAGGCACTGACCAGTACCCAAGGCGTGTTTGTGCTCCGTGTCGCCCCTGGCTCAGCGGCACAAAAGGCGGGGCTGAACGGTGTTACCGTGGGCCCGGAAGGCATCGTGCCGGGAGACCGGATCACAGGCATAGATGGTGCTCCCGTCGACGATGTCGCCAAGCTGCTCGCACGGCTTGACGACCGAAAGGTAGGAGATGTTGTGGTCTTGTCAGTTGAGCGGGCCGGTAAGCCACGGGAAGTGCGCGTGGAGTTGCAACCTGGCATCTGATCTGGAGTTGAGGGCATCTGGGGACTGGCAAAGAATGACGATGGGATGCATGAAGTATTCGCGCCGCAGAAACTCGATGCCCTACACTTTGGTGTCTAGTAAGGAAATCTCAGCCTCTCGTCGCGCGAGGAGCCCGGGCAGCACCTTTCCACCCCCATAGACCCACCGGCGCAGCTCCTGGCCCGCAGCAGTCCAATCCCGCTGATTGACGCGCCGTCGCAGCGTCGATGTCTGCAACCGCCCAGCGCCAAGGTTGAACGTGAAATCCACGATGGCAGCGAGCCTGCTTTCTGGCTCCGTGGCCAGCACCGGGCAGTAGCGCAGCGTCGCGGCGAGTGCCGATTGCAGGTCGCGCGCCAGATAGACCTCAGCTTCTGCCTCCGTGATCGGCGAATGCTTGGGATCGCAGAGATGACCGTACCCAATCGTCCAGAACCCTGCTGGGCAGATATAGGGAACGGCAGTGATCTCGATTCCGCGCTTCACCTTACGCTCGAATCCCTCGAAGCGCTTGGCCAGGGCGATGGCTGCCTGGGGAATTTGGCTCATGGCCTCACCCGGTCGAACACGCGCCCGATGAACCAGAAGTTCAGCACGCCGGCCCACAGGGCTTGGTCGGCTTCGGTCCAGGCGGCCTGCACGGCCGGCATCCAATCGACGCCTGCATCGACGGCGCCGACGAAGGCGGCGGTCTTGGCCGCGCAGTAGAGCGCCATGAACCAGTAGGTGATCACCGGCCGCACGCTAATGGACAGTGCATCGGCCCATTTGGCGCGGGAATGCCGTCCCTGGGCGGTGACGGCCTCGCGCAAGGCCTCGACGGCGCCGCTGTTCCAGGCCGCATCGGCTGCGGCGTTGATCTCAGCCATGCGGGTGGCGCCGCGCAGCTTCTCGAACTCCAGCGCCTTGTCCTGCATGGCCAGCTCGTGGCCGCGCTCGCCCTTGCGGCCGAAGATGATGCCTACTTGTCCGCACATGGAGACGGGTCCTCCTTGCCGCCGAAGTTCTTACCGAGCGGTCTCGTCCCTTCGAGGACGAAAGTCGCGTATTCGCGCCGGTGGTCCGCCAGCCACTCAGCC
This sequence comes from Alkalidesulfovibrio alkalitolerans DSM 16529, assembly GCF_000422245.1. Classification (NCBI taxonomy): domain Bacteria; kingdom Pseudomonadati; phylum Thermodesulfobacteriota; class Desulfovibrionia; order Desulfovibrionales; family Desulfovibrionaceae; genus Alkalidesulfovibrio; species Alkalidesulfovibrio alkalitolerans. Next base: position 70,448 of record NZ_ATHI01000022.1, on the reverse strand, counting down.
ACATCCGGGTAGCCCATCTCAGCGGTCAGGCGGGTCACCTCCGGGTGGTCGAGCATGTTGGTGCGTCCGGAGAGCCGCACCGTCTCCAGGGCTTCGAGGAAGCGTTCCGGCCAGTGGTCGCTGGCCTTGTCGTCGGGCAGGAACTCGATCAGGCCGTGCCGGGCCAGACGGGTGAGAAACTCGGCGGCCGCAGCGGCGGCGTCTTCCGGCAACGGCTGGGTCGGCCCGCCTTCGATGCCGGAGAGCACTTCGGTCATGTAGTCCCGGGGCGCTCGGCTGGCGGTAAATGGCGTCTGGCCGCGCATCAGCTCGACAACTTCGAGGCAGTCGGCGGCCTGCAGGGTTTCCCCGCTGCCGGGGATCGGTTCGCCGTCCAGCGTGGTGGAGCGGATCAGAATCTTCATGGGTCACCTCCTTAAACAGTGAGGCCGGGAACTTGCCCGGCCTCGTTGGTGAGAGTGGTGGTTTCGGGTTCGTCCGGAAGGACGTCCTCCGGTTTGGGCCGTCCGTTCTTGAAGGCGGCATCGCCGGGCATGTTGGCCATCAGATGCTTGCGGGCGGTCTTGAACTCGTCGCCGATCAGACCGAGGTGGAGCAGGAAGACCCGGAAGTCGTACTTGGCGCTTTGTGGGTCGAAGTCCCGCTTGCGGCTGGAGGCGGCCCGGCCGTTGAGCGCCTTGGCGGCGACGGCGAGGCAAAATTGCAGGTAGGCCTTGATCCGCCCCGCGTGGAGGGTCGCCTCGAACCAGCGGAACTCCACCGTGCCCCGGTACCAGACGTTGTGCAGGTTGACCCCGTGGTAGCGGCTGTTGTCGTAGTGCTGGGGCTGGCGATTGTGGTAGCCGTACCAGATGCGGTTGAGCTGGTCCTTGGTGCGCGGGCGATGCTGTTCGATGCGCTGGATCAGCTCGTCGCTGACCGGCCGGGTGTAGCGGTTGAGCCGGTCGCGGCTGATGCCGAGGGCGTGGAGGATCAGCGGTTCCTGCTTGTAGATGATCTTGGCCAGGTTGCCCAGGTGCCTGCCGTCGAAGGGCGCGGCGTCGATATGGATGTGGATGCCGCACTGGCTGTTGATCTTGCCCCCGGCGCGGCGGATGGCCCGGACCGCCTCCTGCAGTTGCGGGATGTCGTCGTAGCCGAGCACCGGGCTGACCACCTCGGCCCGCAGATGGGCCGGGACGCTGGTCAGGGAGGCGTCCCCCACCACCTTCCAGACGCGGCCGCGCAGGTCCTCGACCTCCCAGGGGTCATAGCTGCTGGGGATGCCGACATGGCGGACCGTGCCGCCCACCACCGAGTGGATGGCCCAGGCGATCTGCTCCCGGGTGCGTTTTACGGTCTCGATCTCGATCCCGTAGTGGATCTCTTTCAGGTTCATGCGTGCCTCCGTCGTTCATGGCGCTTCTAAGTCGTTGTCTGGCAAGGCTTTCTAGCCTCCGCTCACACCATGAATGAATGCTTCTTTCCGGACACAAATCAAGTAGAAGAACAGCAGGTGCCGACATTTAACACGTTTATTTTCAATGACTTGCGAGCTTGGCCGGATTGGGCGGCGCACAGGCGGCAGAAACCCCGGAACGGGCTGGCCGTATCCGGGGTTTCTATGTTGGCGGTAGCAGTGAGCCGGATCAGCCGGATGCGGTATCAGAGGTGATCAGACTGGCGTGCAGCTCGATGTTGCGCGACTCGTCGGCCCGCATCCGCGCCAGCAGCGCCGTGAAGGCCTCCGCTTCGTCAGCCGGGAGCTTTGATGCCCGTTCCAGCCGCGCCAGGCGCTGGTGGAGATTCTCCAGCAGGCCCAGGGCGTGGTCGCGGATCAGCCCGTCGCGCTTCTCCTGCGGCGTGGGGATGAACTCGGTCAGGCCGCCTTTGCGTCGAACGATCATGGCCGTGCCTCCTTAGCTCAGGGTCGCGCCCAGCGAATGGATGCGCGGGTAGATCAGCGGCGTTCCGGTCATCTCGGCCTTGTAGCGGACCTTGTTGCCGGTGTTGTCGGTGAAGGTGCGCACCAGGGTGTACTCGGTCCAGTTCTCGTCGATGGGCCGGGTGTCCTGGATGGTCATCGCCTCCCAGGTCAGGCCGCCGTCGTTGCTGGCGAACCACTGCAGGGTGGTGCCGCTGGGGATTTGCATCTGCACATAGGCCTTGGTCGATTCCACCCCCTGGGTCAGCTCGTTTTCACGGGTCAGGTAGGCCCCGGTGGTCTTGTTGAGGTAGCCCACCAGGTTGACGTCGCGGAAGTTGATGGCCGGGGTGTCGTTGGGAAGCGAGCTGCTCAGGCGCACGCGGATCTGGACCCGGGTGGCGAGGTTGGGCAGCCGTTCCTCCTCGGCGGGAACCATGGCGTCCCAGGTCACGCCGCCGTCGGTGGAGTATTCCCAGTCGAGGCCGGTGCCCTGGGGGATGGCCGAGTATTCGTCGAGGTTGATGTCGGAGAACTGCACGCCGGTGATCGGCTGGAAGCGGATCATCCCCTCGGACTGAAAGTTGTAGCCGTAGATCTTCATCGCCAGGTCGGAGCCATTGAGCGGCGTCCAGGTCTCGGCGTTGGAGCTCTCCAGCAGCACACCCTCCATGTAGGTCTGCCGGGTGATGATGCCCCAGCGGCCCATCTTGCCGAGGGTAGCGGTGCGGACCTTGTAGTTGGTGCTGTTGGTCAGCAGCACCACGGCATAGCTGGTATTGGCCTCGGCGTAGAACGGGTCGTCGAAGCGAATGCGGGTCTCGCCGCTCAGGCTGATCTCGTTCGGAGCCAGCACCTTCTCGGCGAACACCACGCCGTTGGGCAGACCGGTGGTGACGCCGCGAATCTGCACCGTGACCGGAATGCTCGGGTCCCTGGCGGTGAACTGCAGTCCGATGCTGGAGATCACCTGGTTTTGGGTGAAGCTGAAAGTCTGGGCCAGCGGGTCTCGGGGCACGAAGATGGTCTGGGTGCGCCAGACCACCTGCACCACGGGCACGCGGATGATGCGGTTCTCGATGATGCGCTCGATGCGGGTGATGACCAGCGGATCGTTGATCTGCAGGCTGGCCCGGGCCGAGTAGACGCCGTCGGCCATCTCCACGATGCGGTTGCCGTTGCGGGCGTTGGTCGGGATGGTGAAGGAGGCGCTGACCCGACCGGCCTCGTCGCTGATCAGATTGCTGGCCATCACCTGGCCGTCGCAGCGCAGCACGATGCCGGATTTGCTCGGGGTGAAGTTGATACCGGTGACGGCAATGCCGGTCTGGCCGCGCCGCCCGAGGTTGGGCGTGATCTGTAGCATGGCCGGGGGCTTGTCGAAAACCGCGTAGGGGTTGATGTTGCGCTCTTCGGACCAGTCGTTCTGCTCCACCAGCACGGTCTCGTTGCCCGGCAGCAGCGCCAGGCTGCCGAAGAAGCTCGCGCTGCTGCCTGCCTGATCGACCGAGAGCACCGTGGAGTGCGGAATGCGGTCCGGCGCGACAAAACGGGCGATCTCGTTCACCCGGGCGTCCCATTCGGCGTGGTAGATGTCCGACTGGGCGGTGTTCGAGAAGTCGTCCGAGTAGATGCCTTTCTTGGTCTGGGCGTCCCGGTTCTGCAGCTCGTTGTTCATCTGGTACTGGGCGTCGTTGTACTTCAGGTCCTCGACGTCCTGAATGATGTCGTGGATCTGGTCCATGGTGATGCGGGTCAGGCCGAAGTTGCGGATCTCCATGTCGGTGGAGTTGGGCGGGCAGTCGATGCTGCACAGTCCCAGGGCGTTTTCCGGCACGATGGGCAGCTTCGGGAAATCCGCCGGAGCCCCTTCCAGCCGCTTGATCTCGGTGGTGGTGGCGTAAACGATGTCGCGGCGGCCGAGGTAATAGTCGTAGTCCAGGCTGCAGTTGGAGCCGTTCACCGGCTGGTCGCCGAGGCTGCCGCGCCCGAAGTTGATCACGTTGAGGTTGCCCAGCTCGAGCTGCACCGGCGACATGGTGAGTCCGGCCGTGTTGGTGACCGGAGGCGAAGCGGTGCCGATCTCCTCGACACCGTCGTCGACGTAGGAGAGCGCCTCGCTGCCCAATTCCATCAGGCGCTTGTAGTCGGTGCGTGCGCCGTTGGTTGCTGCCCGGTAGACGCGATAGCCGGTCGCGCCGCTGACCGGCAGCCAGGAGAGCTTGTTCATCTCCCCGGCGGCGGTGGTCCGGGCAATGACCGCAGCGGCGTTGAAGGCCGTCTCGCCAGTGGCGTTGTAGGCGGTCACCAGATAGAAGTAGTTTCCGGCCGCCGGATGGTTGGCCTGCCCGAACCAGCCGCTGTCCACGTAGTCGGTGCCCTTGACCATCTGCTTGGTGTAGGTCCAGCGCACCGTGTAGGTGGTGCCGATGGCCGGTTCGTTGCCGGAGCCGAGCCAGTCGACATGGTTGCCCGACTGCTGCCAGTCCACGCCCTCCTGGAAGATGGTCGCCCCTTGGCTGACCTCGAGGATATCCACCACGGGATTGGGATCGAGCAGGTCTTCGCCGCCGCCCACCGAGCCGCGAGTGACGTTGCGGGTGATCTCGACGATGGCCTCCACCTGGGTCGTCTCCTTGAGCGGGGTGGAGTTAACCGGATAGCGGCGCTTGTTGATGTCGAAGGTCTTCTGCTCGCCGCGCACCGACTTGGTGGCGATGGATTTGGGCACCAGGGTCGAGGTGGGCAGATCGCGTTGATGCCGGAAGCCCTGGATGTAGGCCCGCCCGGCGTTGGTGATCGCCTCCACGCTGTCGTCGTCGACCCCGCCGATGAAGGTGTCGAAGCCCCGCACCAGATAGCTTCCGGCCTGGTCGAAGGTGCGCTCGGCCAGGTTCTGAATCAGGGAATTGAGCCCCTCGGCGGCGGCGAAGGAGAGCTGGTCCTCGGTGATCGAGGAGACGGTGATCCGGCTGCCCGGCAGCGTACCCAGCAGATCCCGCAGGTAGAGGTTGGACTTCTCCTGCACCGTGGGCGTGACGTCGCCGCTCTCGCGGTCGAACTTGTAGATCGGGATCACCCGGCGCTCGGTCACGTTGTTGGGCAGCGTCTGGCCGCTGGTGTCCGTCGCCTTGAGAGACAGAACCCATTTTTCCCGTTCGGCGGTGGGCTCGCCGGTGGCCGGATTGATCAGGGCCGGGTCCTGGGTGTAGCCGTAGTTGTATTTCAGCAGCTCCACATAGACGTAGTCGGCCCCGCTGGTGGTGGCCGGGTCGTAGGTCAGGGTCGCGCCGCTCACCTGTTCCAGATGGCCGTCGATGTAGACCACGCCCGGGGCCAGGGTCAGGACGTTGGCGGCCGCGCTGACCTCGAGGCCCATGATGATGGAGCCTTCCTTGAACAGGATGTCGGCGATCTTGCGCCGCTCCAGATTGATGATGTCCTGCTGCTCGTTGAGTTCGGAATCCAGCAGGTCGCGATCCTGATGGTAGCGGATGCGCTTGTAGTTCTTGGTCGGGTCGAATGTCTCGCGTGAGATGCTCATGTTTGAATCCTCCAGTTAGATCTTGATGATCCCGACCAGCTCCACGCGGGTGTCGGAAATCTTGTTGAAATCGGGAATGTTCTTCACCTCGTACAGGTAGCCTGGGCGCAGCACCTCGCCGGTCGGGTTGGTGTCCTGATGGAACACGCCGCCCATGGCGAGATCCCCGGTGACGCTTTGCACGTACTGCACGTCGCCGCCGAAGAAGCCGTATTCGCGGATGGTGATGCCGTTGGCCTCCGCCTCGTCGAAGCGGAAGAAGACACCGATGGTGTTGGTCTCCTCGCCGGTTTCGAGATAGCGCACACCGTTGACCAGCAGCGCCCCTTCGGCGTCCTCCTTGAGGAAGGTCCGCTTGTAGTAGCGCTTGCGGGCGCGTTCGTTTCTGAGCCCGGTCTGGCCGATGTCCGGCGCGGGCGGATTCTGCGGGTCGGTAAAGCTGGCATCCCCGTCGCCGATGGCGCAGTGGGTGATGCCGTCCACGGCCTGGCCGAGGAGGAGTTTGGCCGTCAGTATCCGGCCGGTTTTGACGATGAGTCCCAGTGCCATTGCTGTTCTCCTTTAGGTTTGAATTTCGTGGTCTTGATCGATGAGCACCGCGAACAGGATCTGGCGCGTGTCGGCCAGCAGTCCGGCCGGGATCGCGATGCGCTGAACGGTGTCGGAGCGGCTGATGTGTGTGCCGGACGTCCGGACGCTGGTGTCGATGCTCCGCAGCCAGGGGCGCGTCACCCGCACCGCTGCGTCGGCATCGACGCCCAGGCGGCCATGGACGACGAGCCACAGGTCGGCGCTCCGGTTCAGGCGGTTGTTCACGCGAAGCGCGAGGTCGGATCGACGTTCGAGCCGATGGGCGACCCGTACTGCGCTGTCGGCCCGGACCATCACCGTGCGCCTGGCCGGTGCCCCGGAAAACAGCTCGAAGAGCGCTCCGGGTTGCGCTGCGCCGATGGCGAGCAGTTCCGGCCGCCGGATGCCTCGGCGGGTGGTGATGGATGCCAGTTGTCCCTTATGCACGGCCACGGCGAATCCTCCCGCTGAGCTTGAGCGCCTGGCCACGGTTCATGGACACAAGCGTTTCCGGACGACGCTGGCCGGTGATCGTGGTGATGGGTTTGAGCTTTCCGCTATGCGTTGCCACGGCGTTACTCCTTCACTGCGCACCAGCCGCCGGTGGTCAGGTTGAACACGCGGTAGCTGTCCGTTCCGATCTGGATGGTGTCTTCCGAGGCGACGTTGCCGCCGCCCACGGAGAAGATCTCGATGAGTTCGCCGCGCAGTTCCTGGTAGGCGGCGGAGCCGGACATCGAGGCGAGCCAGGGAAAAAGGATGGTGGTGCCGTAGCGCATCTCCGGATCGGTTTCGCCCTGGAGCCCACCGTGGGCCGCGCCGCAGCGGCCCTGCTGACCGGAAGCGGAGGTCCAGCCGTCGAACTTGTTCACGGCGTAGAAGGTGCCCGGCGCGTTGTAGTAGCTGTTGACGACCGGCTGCGGGTCCTCGCCGATCTTGGCTCCCGAGGCGTAATCCCGAACGAGGGTCTCGACGGTGATGGTGTTCGGCGTGGCAGCGGTGTCGATGGCGCTCACCCGCACGCGTTCGATGCCCGCGTCGTCCTTGATCACATAGTCCTGTCCGGGCGTGACCACGGTGGCGTCGTTGACCTGAAGCACCACGCCGCTTCCAGCAGTAACCGCCGCCTGCGTAAGCGCGACGGCCCCGGACCAGAAGCGTTTCAGCAATCCGCTGTAATGGCCGTAGTAGGTGGAGACGAGCTTGGTGACCACGAAAACGTGATCCAGGTCGGCGAACAGCCAGAAGATGAAGTCGGCGCTGTCCTCCACCCGCAGGTAGGTGTAACTGGTGTGCGAAGCCTCGTTGACGCCGGTGTGGGTGGCAGCAATCCAATACTGGAATGCAGCGACGTGAATCCGCCCGGAGGTGGTGCTGATACGGAACTGCAGATAGACGTCCTCGGCCCCGGATTCCCCGTGAGACTTGAAGACGAAATACGGCTGTGGGTCGGCCGACTGGTCGTCGTGCAGGGTCCATCCGGTGGTGGTCACCAGAAAGGTCCGCAGTTGATTGAGCAGGTCGAGCCGACCGTGGGCGAGTCCTTGAATGCTGTGGTATGCCATGGCGGCCTCCTTAGAGAATCGGGTTTTCCGTGCCGGTCAGGCGCAGCTTGATGTCGAGTTTGTTTTGCACCGGGGTGCCCGGGAGCACGGTGCAGCGCCGCCAGAAGGACAGCGTCTGCTGGAAGGCCTTGTCGCCGAGATTCAGCGGTGCGCCCTGGGTGGCGGTGTCGAGTTCCGCCTGGGTCAGAGCCAGGCGGTACCAGACCGATTCGTCGGTGCCGGTTTCGTCGATGGGATCGAGCACCAGCCCGGTGTAGTCGTAGCCGGAATAGACGGTCGTCCCAGCGTCGTGCGCGGTCGCAGCGGTGTTGGCCACGCCCCGCTGCACGGTGAGATTAGCGGTCCCCCCACCGCTTTCGATCAGCATCTGCTCGCCGTCGATAATGATGAGTTCGCCGTCGGCAAAGCGCGGTTCGGCCAGGACGATGGAGGTCTGCGCCGCGTCGATGGCCGAGGGGAGGCTCGTCTGCTCGTTGGCGACGTAGAGTTGCCGATCCTTGATGTCGCCGTCGGTGCCGTTGTAGCTCTCGGCCTCGGGGCGGCTGAAATCCCCCTCGGAAATCTGCTGGGTCAGCGCTTCGTCAAGATAGAGGTGAATCGCCATGGGTTCTCCTTCAGGTGGGCCACTGGGTGGCGCGATAGTTATTGGTGGCGGCCTCGAACCCGGCCTGCGTGGGCGCGTGCAGATCCTGCTGACGGAACAGCCAACGGTAGGACGGCCGCGACCAGCGGAATCCGGCCTGGTTGAGGCGCATGCGGCTGACGCGCATCGGGCGGGTCCGATCAACGGAGAGGCGCAGGCCGGTGGTGTTGAGCGGGCTCGCGCCCAGCTTCATAGTCTCGACCCGATGGCGCTGGAGAGAGCCCGTGTCCACGTAGACTTCAAGCGAGGCCCGTTCGCCGGTCAGATTCGCATTGCTCAGATACCGGGTGTTCAGGGTGTTCGCGTTGAGCCGGAACACAGGCCCTCTCCGCCGCCATCGGTCGATCCGGTCGACGGCCAGGGTGACGTCCGCGTCGCAGCCAGCGGTGGAGGCGAGCAGCAGATTGCTGATGCCGCCCTGGTTGGCGGTGAGATCGAGACCTTCGTTGAGCCTGGCGCGGCCAAGCTGGAAGCAGAGTCGGTGCCTGGATTCCAGGGGCAGGCGCAGGTCGTACTTGGCTTCCGCTCGTTCGACCGGTTCCGCCTGCGTATCGAAGAAGAAATCCTTCTGCCGGAAGCAGTAGCGCAGCTCGGCCTCACCATGGGTCAGCGGCTTGCGGTTGAGATGGTTCTCGCCCAGCCCGAAGCCGCTCTCCAGCACATCCCCTTCGAAGTCGCGGCCGGTGTAAATGGGCGTGCAGAAGGAAACCCGGTCCTCGCCGACGCGGGTGTAAGGAAGCCGCCAGTCGTTGAGAGCCTTGTGGTTCAGGCGCATCTGGTTCTGGCGGCCGTGAAAACGGGAGACCTTCACGGCGGCCCGGTCGATCTCCGGGAGCATCTCCGTGGTACTGGTGAGCTGCAGCAGCTCCCAGACCCTTTGCTTGTTGGTCAGATGACGGCAGGAACCGAGCGAGGAACGGCCAAGGACGAAGGTCTCGTCGAGAAACGCCAGCACGATCCGGCGCACGGAATTGGCATGCCCGAAGTCGAGCATCGCGCCGCCTTCGATCCATTCCAGGAGGAACTGGAGCCAGAAACAGCGGGTGCCAGCCGGGTGGTGAAACACTAGGGCGTCGCGCAGCCCTTCAGTCTGGTTGAGGCACAGCACGCGAAACACGCCGAGGCTGAACACCAGCCCGGGCAGCTTGGCGTTGCCGAGTCTGGAACGGGCATTGAGACGAAGAGCCGAGCGGAAGGTCTCCTGCAGTTCCCCCTGCCAACCGAGCGCGTCAAAGTCCCGCTCGATAGCCGGGATGGTGCCCTTGCGGCGATAGATTTCGACCGCCTCCCGCACACGGCGGCGCTGGCAGTCCGGCGAACAGGTGCCGTCCACTTCGAGGCCGACCAGTCTCGCCAGCAGCGGCAGAAAGCGTTCGTCGCAGTGATCCACATCGAAGATGGTCGGGAAGTCGTCGATAGCCTGCTTGAGCTCGTCGAGCGTTCCGGCGGGAAGGCTCAGAAAGGTACGCAGGTCACCGGCCTCGTCGTTGTGCTCGTAAAGCGGCGGCAGCAGGCCGAGCAGATTGTCCTTGAACCAATCCGACATCAACCGGCCCTCCGCAGATCGAGGTTGACGGTGCCGAGAACCGGGATTTCGCCGTGGCGCAGCTCGATATCCTGCTGCGGCGCGTAGATGTGCATGTGGCTGACGCCGCGCACGCCGTCGATCAGGGCCACCAGGTCGGAGAAGTGAATGGTCTGGCCGAAGGAGACCCGGTCGAAGGAAAAGAAATCGGTGAGCGCAGCTTCAATGCGGCTGCGCACGTTTTCCAGCGGTTCACCGGGCCAGACGTAAACCTCGGCGTCGATGGAAACGGGCCGGTAGATCGGATCGAACAGATTGATCTCGACCGTGATGACCTTGCGGCGTTCGAGAAACTCGGCGAGGTCCCGCTTGAGCAGCGCCGAGGGCATTCCGCCGCCGTTGGGAGCGATGGCCAGTTGGACGTTGTAATAGCGGATGTTCTGGCAGGCATTGGTGTCGAGCACCTTGGCCTTGGCGACGCCGGGGTAACCTTCGGCGAGCGCCTGGTAATCCTCCAGGGTGACGGTCTTCCAGAGACTGCGCAGCTCCGCCGGTGCCTGTCGGCGGGCGTGCTCGAGGGCTTCCCGCGAAGCGCCGCCAGTGGCGGGAACAGGATTGGTGACGGTCAGGGAGACCTGGCCGCCGTCGAGGTAGACCGGGCTCAGCAGTTGGGTGATCCGATTCGGACCGAGATTGCCCTGGTCTCCGATGGTCTGCAGATAGCTGACGGTGATGGCGCTTCCCTGAGCGGGTACAGCGCCACTTTGCCCGTCGCCGAAAATCAGGGTAGAGATGTCGAGCGCATCCAGGTCGGCCATGAAATGGCGGCTGTCGGCCAGGCTGTCCTGGAAATGATCGACCTCGCTCCAGGCGTCGTCCCCCACCGTAACGGTGATGGTGCCCTGGGCGATGGCGTCGCCGGTCAGGCGGATGCGCTGGAATGGCAGCCCCGTCGATGTGAAGGTCTCGGTGCGGCGCACGCCTTGACGGGCCGGGATGTCTACCGAGAGCACGCCTCGCGGGATCAGGCCGTCCTCGACTGTCTCGAAATCCGCCTCGCCGTCATTCAGCAAGGCGCGGCAGGCCGTCCCCGCCGGAATGGTCAGGTCCTTGCCGAGCGGAGCGGAGAGCCGAAAACGCAGCGTGGTGGTGGAGGCCACCGGCGAATCCAGCCGGTAACCGATGAGCTTGCAGAGGTTGATGACGTTCTGCCGCTGGCGGGCCGTGGGCAGGAAAGCCTCCGCCGCCTGGACGTCCAGGTAGTAGGCCAGCATGTCGCCCACGCCGCAGAACAGATCGAGCAGGACGACACCGAGATCGGAGTGGTTGAAATCGGTCCAGCGGTCGGTGAGCTGCGGGATCTTCGCCAGCAGTTCCTGGCGGATCGATTCGTAATCCTTGTTGATATATCCGATGCTTGCGCGGCCCATGGTCTCTCCGGTTTTCGGCAGTTATGCGAGAGCGCCTGATGCTCTCGCCACGCCGGTTACTTACCGGAAGGGGCCTGGATGTGTCGGAGGCGGGATGCCTCAGAGCGGGCCGCGCAGTTGCCAGACGGGATTGGGCTGCCCAGAGGTGTTGTTGAGGTAGTGGGATTCCTTCTTGCCCTCGAAATAGAACAGGCCGATGCGGCCCGGCTGCGACGTGGTGATCCGGTGAACGGTGCCAGCGGCGTTGTCTTCCGCCTGACTCTGGGTGTCGAAGCCCAGACCGCTAGCGGCCAGATAGAGGGCGTGCTCGGCCTGGGGCGCTTCTGTTTCTGGCGCTCCCTCGAACGTCAGGTAATGGCCGTGGTTGTCACCCGGATCGCTGACGATCCACTTGCCGTTGCGGTCCTGAAAGGCTCCCTCGATGTAGGCGACTTCGTATTCCCCGGCTGGCCAGATCAAGGAGTCGTCCGGATCGGGGCTCATCTCGGCCGCGTCGAACCAGAGCAGATTGAACAGCGTGCGCACGTCCGGCGACAGGCGCACGCTGCGCACCGGCGGCGGCTCTGGCTCGGGCTCCGGCTGGGGATAGCTGGGCGCGGGATTGTTCGGGTCTTCTCTGTAGAAGGGATAGACCAGGTTGCCGTCCACCTGGCTCTGGATCACCCGGTAGGCGATATGCACCAGCAGCAGGTTGCCGTCGATGTTCAGCGGCCGGTCGTCGAAGTGTACCTCCGTGATGATCACCCGCTTTTCCCAGCGCTTGATGGCGTCGATCACGTAATGGCGCAGCAGGCCCTTGAGCACCTCGTCGTTCTGTTCGAACACCAGATCCTTCAGCCGGGAGCCGAACTCCGGATTCATGAACCGTTCGCCGATCCGGGTGCCGAGGATCTGCAGGATGCTTTCGCGGATATGCTCGTGCTCCCGCGAGGTGGCGGTCGAGACCTGGGTGCCGCCGGATACCGACTGAAACCGGAACGGGTAACGCAGCCCCTTGCCGAGAAAGTCGTAGCTCATCAGGTACGCTCCTCGCAGTGGATGCCGCATTGACCTGAGCAGCCATTTTCCGGTGCGCCGTCGTCGACGGCTTCCCCCTGGAATCGAACCACCAGATCCAGTCCGCTTTTTAGTCCCAGGTGGATGGTTCCGTCCGTCTCGATCAGCCCGCCGTGGCCGGACTGGCCGCACTGGAATCCCCTGGCTCCGCCGGAGAGCAGACGGACAGCGATGGTTTCGCCGATGCCCTCGATACGGCCGATGCCGATGATGTCGATAGGTCCGGCCGGATTGATCAGGGTGATGAACCGCTCCCGGTGATCGACGTCGAGACGGATGCCCTCGGGCAGAACCACCGCGAAGCGTTCCGCGCCCATGGCGGTCGGCTCGATCCCTGCAGGCAGTCCGCTGATACCGGCCGCCTCCTGGGTCGCACGCAGATAGGACTCGACCAGGGTGTAAAGGCGTCCCGGGGCGACCTCGACGGCCGTACCGGGACCGGGGGTGATGACCTGCTGTTCCCCGGCGTCGATGACGCAGATTCGATGGTCGTCCGTGGTTCGCAGGATCATGCCGTCGGGCAAGGTGAAGAGCCGGTTGCCGTCCGGCAGATCCCGGGGTTCGGTGCCCGCAGGCAGTTCGACGAAGGGATAGAAATCGGATTCCGGCTCGATCTGTACCTGCTCCAGGTACTCCTGGGTCTTGGCCTGTTGCGCCTCCAGATAGGCCTGGGCCTGGCCGCGCATCGCCTCCGAGGCGGCGTGACCTGCCTCCAGCAACGTGCGGATGCCGGAAAGCTCCTCACGAATGCCAGACAGGTGATCGCAGAGCACCCGCAGCACATACTGTTGCTCGCCGGAATCGGTCTGTTCGATGGTGGCCTGCAAGTCGGCGGGTTCTTCGGAAATCATGGACAACCTCCATTACATGCCGACATTGGCGGGTTGGGACTGATAGCTCATGGCGTTGACCGGCGTCACTGTTCCGGTCGCGCCGTCTATTTCGAACACGGTCCAGACCGTGCCCGGGGCGTTGGGAACGGTGAAGGTCTGCTCACGGCCATCGCTCAGGAACACTTTCACCGTGGCTCCGGACTGCGCCAGGCCGGTACTCGGATTGGCGTTGCGGTTGGTGTAGTCGTGGACCGCGTAACGGTAGACGCCGGGAATGAGCCGATGGATGGTGATGGTCTCCGGCCCGTAGGAACTGGTGTCGTCCACGTCCAATTCCGCCGCCTCGTTTTCGATGGTGTGGGAATAGAACACATGGAACCTGCCGCCGGATGGCGTCGGTCCGGTGAGATGGGAATCGAGGTCCCGGGGAGTCAGCCCCCACTGCAACACGATGCGGGCGACCTGGCCGTCGAGCTCGGGCGAGAGAACGATCTGGATGTCGCCGGAGGTGTTGGGGTCGGCGTTCACCCAGCCATGCCAGGCGATGTATCCCGGCGCGGTGACCTCCACGTAATAGAACCCCTCGGGTACGGACAGCTCGAACCCGCCATAGGCGTTGGCGAAGGTCTGGTACGCAGCGGGGCCGGTTTCCGAGCGGCGGAATTCGATCAGCGCGTTGCCGACACCGCTGGTGTTGAGGGCGTTGACTACCGTGCCGCTGAGGAAGACTGTGGCTCCGCTGGCAAAGTCCGGGTGGTCGGCAAACCAGGACGGATCGCGAACCTCCACCAGTACATGGCGGAGGCTGTCCCGGACCGAGGATCTCCAAACCATGAGCACGGCATTGCCGATGGTCCAGCCGCAGCGAACGACACCGTCCGGCCCGATCTCCGCGACCTCCGGGTTGCTGGAGGCAAAGACCGGGGCGTCCACGTTGCCGCGCAGGGAGAGCGGAACCCATTGCTCGAACTCGCCAGCGGAGAGGCGGATGGAGTGAGGCTGTACCTCCCAGTGGCTATAGGCTGGCGCGGTATCCGTCATGAAGGGACCTCCACCGGTGCGGAGACGCCGCCGCCATAGACCTCGACTTGGACGTGACGCAGGCTGAGCCGCTCGGGCGAATCCCAGACCAGGATCATGGCTGCCCCAGGAACGAAGCCGCACTCGACATTGCCGTCCTCATCGACACTGGCCACGTCGGGATTGGACGATTCGAACACTGGCGCTTCTGGTAGACCCCGGATCGAGAGCGGAATGCGCTGAACGAATGGGGATCGCGAGACCCGGATCAGCTTCGGGAAGACATCCCAGTAGTGCGGTTCCTGCGGTTGTTCGAGATTGTTCATGGCATCCCCCTCAGTTGTCGATGGTGTCGGGACTGCCGGTGACGATGATGGCTCCGCAGGCGGTGATGTCGCCGATGCGGGCGTTGGGCAATCCTTCGGTGATGGTGTCGAAGCTGCCGGTCACGATGGGCGTCACGCCATGCCCCGGAATAGGACAGACGTGAAGGTCCCCCATGCGGGCCACCGGCATGCCGTTGTCCAGCGTCCGACTGGCCCCGGTGATGATGACGCCGCCGTGGCTGCTGATGTCGCCGAGTCGCGCCTGGGAGCTCATGGGTTCACCTTCAGCAACAGATGGATCAGAAAGCCGATGAGTCCGCCGATGGTGCTGCCGATGGTCAACACCAGGCCGACGATCTTCCACATGGTCTCGGTCCCCATCTTGGAGCCGACCCGGGCATGCAGCCGGTCAATCTCCTCGGCGTGCCGGTGCAGATCGGAATAGATCGAGCGGACCAGCACCTCGACGTTTTCCTTGTCCGATTTCTTCTCGATTTCGCGCTCGATCTTTTCGAGGCGATCCTGGATTTCCCGGCGGTGGTTTTCGAGGATGCTGCGGAATTCCTCCCGCCAATGCTCGAAGGTCCGGGCCAGCAATTCCTCGCTAGCCGAAAGTCCGGAGGGCGTTGTTGTTCTTTCTCCCATGCGATGCTTCCTTCAGGTGTTGATCAAGACGGTGTTCGTCGAGCGAATGATGATGTTTCCGGCCACCCCATCCATGAACACGAGGCTGCCAGACTTGTCGGTGGCGCCGATGCTCTCCTGGCCGGGCGCGGCGTTCATGCGCACAACCTGACCGGCCTTGTCGGTGAGCCGGATCTGTTCGGCGGCGGCGGTGGAATCGACGAGGATTTCCTGAGTGCCGTTGAGTCCCCAGATGTGAACCTTCTCCCGGCCCTTGGTGGTGTCGATGAGGATCTTCTGCCAGCGGGAGCGGCCCTTGTCGCACGAGAGGATGTGGACCTTCTCCTTGTCCTGCCAGGCTTCGAGGATCACCTGCTGGCGGCAGAGGTCGGTGAGCTGGATGCGGGCGCGGGAGCCGACGATCTGCGAGGCGATGTCGAGCTGGTCGCCTTTCTCGGCGTCCTTCGTACCGCGCCGCAGGGCGTTGCCGCTCTGCATCTCCGGCTTCACCTTCCCTTCCATGGTGAGAATTTGTCCGGCGCGGTCGATGATCCGCAGCAGCTCGTCGCCGTCGCGGTCATCGGCCAGAATGGTGTGGCCGGTTTCGGTCTTGAGCAGGACCTTGAGGCGCGGGCAGTAATACGGCGGATGGCCGTGGTACTTCTTGTGTTCGAGATCGTCGTGCCGGTTGGCCTGATGCTCGACCTTGTCCTCGCAGTCATGGCAGAAGGCATTCGCGCAGGTGCGCTTGGATTCCTCGGGCTGCTCGCCGGGATTGCTCTTGGCCAGCCAGACCCCGGTCCAGATCGGATACTGGACGACGCCACCCTCGAACTCGGCCCAGACCGAGGCCCCTTCCTCGGGGACCAGGAACATGCCGGTGTCGTCGTTGCCGCCGTAGGGGAAACAGGGCGCGGCCCATTCGGACCAGTTCTCCCGCCCGCTGCCGAGCACGGCGGGGATCTCCAGCCGGACCCGGCCAAGGCGTTCGGGGTCGTTGTTGTCGCGCACGAAGGCCCGGTACTTGCCGTACCAGCGGTTGCGGTAGCGCTCCTCGGATTGACGGTCGCGGGTTTCAAGCATGCTCCGTCTCCCGTTTTCGACTGGTGTCCCAGGCCAGCCAGCCACCCAGGCGAACCGCCCAATACATGACCTGCCTTTTCCACAGAGGCACCCCCAGGGCCGCCATCAGTTCGAGAAAGACGCGGTCGGCAGCAAGCCGCGAGACCTTGCCGGTGTGGTAGAGGTAGTCGTGAACGACGGCCGCCGGGGAATATCTCCCCCAGGGCGGCACCACGCGCCAGAACAGGCGCGGCACCGAGGCGAAGTCGGTCTCGAACCCAGCGGGCACTTCGATGATGCGGCCAGCGCCGGTGCGGATACGGAACGGCTGGGTCAGCCTCGCGGTCATTCCATTGGGCAGGATCTCCACCCGAAGAGGCCCGGACAGTCCCAGCGCGGTGCCCGAAAACAGGGTCTTGGTTTCGGCGCTCATGACCGCCACCTCGCCTTGCCCGACTGGCGTACATCGAGATGGACCCAGGAGGCATAGACACCGATGCCGCCCTCGCGGAAGAGCGGAATTTCCTCGGCGATGACCGCCAGTTCCTCGGGCGAAACGCCTGCGGGACAGCTCACGTCGGCCGCCATGCCCAACGTGTGGAAACTCTGCTCCGCGCCGCCCACCGCCTTATTGTGCCGGTTACATCGGAAGCCGCTGGTGATGGACAGCGGTTTGCCGATGCGGTCGCGCAACGCCTGCAGGGCGTCGACCAGGTCGGGATGGACCGCAGCCGAATGGCCGCAGCAGTTCTTGCCCTTGCAGGCGAATTCCGAACGGTTGAAATTCTTGCTGAGATCACCCATTGCCGCCTCCTTGTGTGACCGCGCCGGAATCCGCGTCGATGGTCACCATGGCTGGTGGCTCGTTTTGCGGCGTGGGCGGGGCCTCCTTGTCGTTGGGTTTGCCCTGGGACTCGGCGGACTTGTCGCCCGCGCCCTTGCCGAGGGCGTTCTTCTTGAGTTTGAGTTCGCAGAGATAGCCAGCGCCGCTGATGCTGTGGCGCACCGAGTGGCAGTAATAGATGCCGGAAAACTTTCGTCCCACGCCCTTGATCTCGACGTTCTTCTTGGCGCGTAGCTGGGGAATGCCGATGGTGGCGGCATCCGCCTCGACCTGGCGCAGCTCGGCCTCGCGGAATTTGCCTTCGGCGCTGTCCTGGGCGGGCTCCTGGCGCGGCTCTTCGTGAAAGCCTTCGGAACGGTCGAAGCTGGGTACGATCTGCCCCGTCTCCCGTTCCTTGAAGCTGCCTTCGCCGGTGTTGCCGTCGACCAGATAAGTCTGCTTGCCCAGGGCGGTCCGCTCGGGGGTGGTGGCGTTGTTGGCCTTGTGCTCGACCACGTCCTTCTTGCGCGGGTCGACACCGACCGTCTTGGTCTCGACACCCGCGCCCTTGGCCCCCTGGGATTGGGTGCTGGGGCGGAACGAGCGCAGCAGGCCCTTGGTGTCGGTGAAATATTCGAGGGTCAGAAGCGGCGTCTGGTCGAGCTCGCGAGGATGGAAATGGAGTTCGTCGTCCTGGATGTAGAAGACATAGCCGCTCACACCGTCGCCATCGCGGTCGCGAGCCTTTTCCGCCAGCTCCTTGAGGAACTGGGCGTCCGAAATGTTGCTCTGGGTAACGCGGAGATGGGTTCCCTTGGTGGCCGTGACCACCGGCGTGAGGCCGTTGGCGGCGGCGATCTGTTCGGCGATTTCCGAATAGAGGATGCCAGGAGCGGGTTTCTGCCAGACCTTCTGGTTCTCCTTGCCAGCGAGTTTGAAGCCCTTGTCGTAGGCCTTGATGCGGATAGTTGGATCGCCGTTTTCCGGGAAGTCGTAATCGATGTCCTTGATGACCGCCTTCTTGCGTGGAGAGAGGTTACCCACGTAGCCGAAGCGAGCGACGATCTCATTGCCTTCCTGGAACAGGGGATCGTCGACGAACTGCAGGTTGCGGTCGGTCACCGACAGCTCGAGGACATCCAGCTCCTCCTCATTGTCGGTGAAGACGAACGAAGTGATCTCCTGGGTGATGTCCTTCGAGAGGTCTTGCCCCTCGATCTGAATCAGAAATGTCGGCTTGAAGGTATCCAGATCCATGCGTCTCTCCGGCGGTTCGCAGTTCCCTGCTTACTTACCGGAAGGCATGGCGAGGTGTCGGACGCTTCAGTCGAGCAGGCGCATCTGGACGTGTTCGCGGGAGGGAATGCGCAGCGCCAGACCCGGCTCGAGCGCCAACGGGAAAAAGATGTCGTTGTAATCACAGATGATCCACCAGAGCCTGGCGTCACCCAGATAGCGGTGCGCGAGCAGATCCAGACGCTCGCCCTCGACCAAGGTGTGTAGGCGGTCGTCGTGTCTGGGGGTGGTGTCGATGCGCTGGCGCATACCGAGGGAGGTACCGTCGCTGTCCCGGTAGAGAACGCAGCGGGCGTATCGGGAATCGCGGCCGATCATGAGCGCACCTCCGACCAGTTGATGGAACGGTCCACATATTCCTCGAGGACGATGTCCACCTCGGCCCGTTGCGGCAGCAGGTTGTCCCGGTCGAACAGGCCGAAGAACCGCGCCTTCACCTGCCGGACGATGCAGGTCACGCCCGGGTAGAGATCGCCGAAGATAAGCAGCACGCGGTGCGGCGCGTTCTTGAGCATGGTTCCGGCGTGTTCCGGATATTGCAGCGAGCGAAGCCAGTCGACCTTCTGTTTAACCGGTCCCTTGAACAGCTCGACCTTGAAGGCGATCCGGCGCGGTTCCCCGGCGACATACTGGTAGCGCGGGTGGCTCATGCCGGGGATCTTGATCGTCGCGTAGTCGGTCGACTTCTCGTCGCTGATGGAGTTGGGGTTGTACTGGAATTCGAGCCGCTCCCCCGTGTCGGCGTCCACCAGATATCCCTTGATGGGCTGTTGATCCCAGGCCATTGCTTACACCTCGGCGATCTCGAGGATCGGCTTGCCCAGTTGTCCGGCCCGGTCGAGTTCCAGCCGCATGCCGCTGGAAATGCCGTTGCCGGTGAACGCCCACACCTCGTCGCAACATTCCATGTAGGCCAGGCCGCAGGCGATGCCCGTCTCCCGCTGCTCTGGAACGCTGTCGTCGGTGAAGGTTGGATACAACAGGTGCGGCGCGAACGGCGCGTGACCGCTTCTCATGACCTGGCGGCAAAGCGCCTCGGCGACCCTGACGTTTCGGGCTATGTCGCCCGCGAACGGGCTGCAGACAAAGATGCGTTTCATCGGTTCTCTCAAAGGGTTTCGTAGTTTCTGATCTTCCGCTCCCGTAGGTCCTTGTAGACGGCCTCGGCCACCTTCCGGCCATCGATGTTGGTGGTCACGCTCAGTTCCACCGGGCGGTCGGCCAGGCCATCGAGGCGCGAGAGTAGCGATTCCAGCAGTTCGCGCAGCCCCGGACCGGCTTCCTCTCCGCGCATGGGTGTCGCGGGAGCGGTGCGAGCCGGAGCGATCAACCGCTCGGAAGGCACCGTCTCGGCGAGTCCGGATTGCAGGGGCTTCGCTATCGGAGTCGGAGCGGCCGTTATGGGCCGCTCGATCCCGGCCGGAGCCAGAAAGGCGTCTCCCTTTTCCAGTGCCGGTTCCACCGCGAACGGCTGGATATAGCTCTTACTTACCGGCTCAACGGCTGCCGCGACGGTCTGCACGGTGCCGTTCATCTGTTGCGGATGCGGCGCGGCCGTGGCCATGACCGGCTGGAGCATCAGCATGGCGCTCAGAGCCTTGGGCACCAGGCGCTCGTCCAGACGCGGTACGAGACTCAGCACGCTTTCGATGATGCGTTGCCCAATCGATTCGGCGGGCGGCGTAGCTCCGAGCGGTTGTTTCTGCTCGGCCACCTGCGGAATCGGGGTCTGGACTCCCAGCATGGCGCGAGCGGAGGAGAGCAAACCGTTGGCGATCCCGGTGCTGCGATTCTTGAGTGCCTGGATGCCCGCGCTCGCGCCGCTGGAAAGCCTTTGCCAGAGGGTTTGCCCCTCGGTACCGGCGCTGGCAAAGATTCGACCCACAGCCCCGGGGACGGCAGACAGCGTGGCAACGATCCGGTCGCGGAGATTGACGGCTCCTGTGGCCAGCGCGTCCCAGGTATTGACCTGGGGCGGCGTGAGCGCCAGTTCGGGCGTGTCGCCAAACAGGGATTGTTTGAGACCGCCGAAGATGGCACCGGCCTTGGCCGCGACGGATTGAGCCCCGGTGGTCAGCCCATCCCAGAGTTTTCCAGCCATCCGGAAGGGAGCCGAGGCGGCTTCCATGAGGTTGCCGCCCGCCGATTTGATCTGCTGCCAGGCTCCCGCAGCGTCCGAGAGAATCCCGCGAGCGGCGAAGCCGAAAACTTTCGCGGGCAGCGACTGGGTAAGGCTCATGCCGTCGGCGAGGGTCTTGAGCAGCGCGGAACCGGAGGCGGTCAGGCTGGCGAGTGGTCCCTCGCGGGCATCGGAGAACGGCAGCAGATTGCGCAGCTTGCCGAGGGCGTTCTTAAGCATGGTGAAGGGATAGGTCACCGCCGACCAGATCCCTTCGCCAAGGGTGATCAGTAGCTTCTTGCCCGCCTCGAAAAAGGTGGTATCCCCGGCGAAGAAGGAGCGCACGGTGGCAAACAGATCCCGCAGGGTGCTGATGATCGGCAGATTCAGAATCGCCTGGCCGATCTGTCCGGCGGCGTCGGCCACCAGGCGGCCGATGGAGGTGAAGATCCCGGAAATGAAATTCCAGACACCGACCACCACATCCCGCGCCCAGCGGAACGGGGTGGCGAGAAAATCGTAGACCGCGCCGCCGATGGCCTTGAGACCGTCCAGCAGGGAAATGTCGCCGGTCAGCACTTGCCAGACCGCATAGACGATCTTCCCGGCGGCCACGAAGGCCTCGCCGATCATGCGCACGGGCAACAGGAACTTATAGATGAACTTGGTCGCTCCGACCAGGGACCCGACGATGGCCTTGCCGACCCAGACCACGCTGCGCACCACCACCGCCAGGGCTCGGACGATGAGCGACAGGTTCCAGGCCACGATCTTCAGCGCGAACGCCAACCCCTGAAGAAGCACACCGGCGACGGTGCCGATAACCGTGCCGAAGGTGCGCCAGGACGACCCGTCGGTGGCGCTGGCGGCCACGCCGAAGATCTCCACCACCGAAAAGACCGCGCTGGCCAGCGCCGCGTATGCGCTCATCAGGGTGCGGACGGTCGGTTCGAGGATGGCGCGGATGCGGCCAAAGGCATGGGAAAACGCGCCCCACAATCCGGCCAGGGCCTCACGAACGCGGTAATAGGCTTTGAAGACGGTGACCACGAAGCCCAGCAGTCCGGCGGATTCGAGCTTCTGGGCCAGTTCGGACGACATCTGCCCGACGCCGCCGCTGAGCGAACCCACCAGCTCTCTGATCCCCTGGAAGACCAGCGAGACCTTGTTCCAGGCCCCGGTGATGATCTCCTGAATGCCGCCGAAGTTGGTTTCCCAGGCGCGTTTGAGCAGATACACCGAGAGGATCACGCCAGCGATAATCGCGGTGACGGGCAGAATATAGGTCGCGACCGCCGAACCCACTCCGGCCAGCGCGGCGCTGATGGCCACGAACCCGGCCTTGATGGCGGGAAGCATGAGTCCCACCATGCCCACGGCGGCGGTGACGGCTCCGGCCACGACCAGAATGGTGCCGAGGGCCATGGACAGTCCCAGGACCACCCGGGTCACGCCCGGCATCGATTTGGCCATGCGTTGCAGGAATAGAATGAAGCGGGAGACGCCGTTGATCACCGACGTGACCACCGGCAGCAGAGTGCGGCCCAGGATTTCGCTGAGGTTGGCCATCTGCTGGCGCAGAAGCAGGAACCGGGCTCCGATGTCCTGGTTCATGGCGTCGGCCATCTGTTCGGTGACCGCCGTGCCTGTCTTCATGGCCCGGCCTACCGACTGGATATTGCCTTCGAGGCTCTCCATGCCCGCCGACATCTGCAGCAGGAACTTGACCGCCTCGTCGGAGCCGAAGGCCTTCTTCAGCTTCACCTGGGCGGCGGCGTTGGAGAGGTCGGGGAACTGGCGCTTGATCTCTTGCAGGATAGGAACCACGCCCTTGAGGCGGCCGCTGGTGTCGGTGAAGGACAGGCCAAGCTCGCCACCGGCCTCGGCCGCCTTCATGATGAACGCCTTGTACAGCGTGCCCGCCTCGGAGCCGGGCATGGTGGTCTGGAGCTGGCCGAGTACGGCGAGCTGCTCGTTCAGCGGAATATTGCTCGCGGCCGCCACCGCGCCGATGTTCTTGATGGCGTCGGCCATCTGGGTGCCGTTGGTCTTGAACGAGGCCACGGTCTGCGCCATGGCTCCGGAAAAGGCGGTCGCCCATTCCATGTCGTTCATGTCGGCCATGATGGGCTTGAAGATCCCGTAGGCCGTGGTGAAGGTGCCGACCATCTCCTGGGTGGTGGCCTTGGTCGCCTTGGCGGTCATGGCGGCCATGGAGGTGAAGACGCCCACCGCCTCGTCGCTGAGGTTGGACAGGGCCGATTTCACGTCGTAGGTGGCGGTGATGAACGCCGCCTTGTCAGCACCGGACCACTGGTTGGTGAAGGATTCGGCGGCGTCCTCGATGGCACGGAGATCCTGCACGCCCAAGGACGCCAGCTCTCCCAGGGCCTTCTGGGTCGCGGCGGTGGAGGCGACCAAGGCGGCGGGCACTGCCATCAGGGCCAGCCCCGCCCCCAGCATCATGGTGCCTTGCTGGATGCGGTCCAGGTTGCGGGTCATTCGCTCACTGGCATCCGCCACGGTGGAATCGAGGTCCATCATGGAGCCACGGATGCGCTGCGCGTTCTGCGAGAACGCATCCTTCATCGATACCACTATGCCCAGTCCGAGATCGCCGTTCATCTATCGCCGTTCCGTTTGCTCACGTTCAAAATCAAGCTGCCGCTCGAGGGCCTCGACGAACTGACGCCGGACCCTGAGCGGCAGCGAGCGGGTTTCCGACCAGCCCCAGTGCAGTCCGCCGTAAGCGAGAAAAAATGCGTCGCTTACAAGCGAACTCCGGGGAACAAAAAAGCCGGTTCGGCCTCCAGGCGGGTGCGGATCTTGGTGCCGCAGCCATCGCATTCGGTTTCGACCGAGGTGTCGATTCCCGCGTCGACCCGCGACATCTCCTGCCGCAGCGCGTTGCGGTCGCGCATCGACATCTCCGCCAGGCTCTTCTTGGAGGGAGCCTTGCCGTCGATGTCGAGGATACGTATGAGCATGGCCGAGCTGATATTGGGCTCGCGCAGGCTGGCCAGTCGCTTTTCCTTGTGGCCATCGAGATATCCGAAGCGCACGGTTTTCTTCGAGCCGGGCAGCTTGAAGGAGAACTCCCGCTCCTCGCCGTAGGGGGTGACCTTGAGATCCTCGAGATTGATGGTCACAAAGTTGGTCATGCGGCAGGCGCTGTTCGGGCAGCTCAGCTCCAGCTCCACCTCGTCCCCCAGGGAAATCTGGCGCAGGCGGACCAGGGCGAACAGCCGGTCACCCGAGAGCAGGTTCATCACCTCGGCGAGATCGGGATCGGTCTTCTCGCCCAGCCGGACGAAACAGTTGCGGAGCACCTGGTTGATCGCCTCTCCGGAACGGATCAGGCGCTGGTTGGTGAGCAGTTCTTCCTCGGTCCCGGTCATTTCCCGAAGCTCGAGTTCAGTGCCGCTTGGCAGTTCAAAGCTGTACATGGTCGATCCTCCGGTTTAGGTCCAGTATTGGAAGCAGATGGTGAGCTTCTCGATGGTGTTCTCGGTGTTGCCGCCTTCGAGCTCGTCGTATTCGAGCGCCTTCACCCAGGCCCCGTGCAGGGTCCAGCGGCGGGTCTCGTTGCCGGTGCGGTCGTAGCGGACAACGTCGATGTCGCGCATGTAGTCGGCCGGAAGGCCGCCGGTGACGGCGTTCACGTCCACCTGTTTCTTGATCCATTCACGGGCCGCCTCGTCGGAGCCGTCCTGCAGGGTGCCTTTCTCGAGGGTGATGTCCTCGAACTTGACCCGCCCCGCCACCTTTTGGTCGAACATCGAACCGGCCGGGGCAAAGGCCACTTCCTCGAATTCGGTTTTGGGCTCCTGTCCCTTGTGGAACAGGGCCACGTCGAAGCCGTTTACCTCGATGGCGAACTGCCAGTTCTGGTAAAGGCTCTTGGGCATGTTTCCGCTTCTCATAGCCGTGTTCTCCCGTTAGATGATTTCTTTGAAGTCCGCAGAGGTAGCGGTCAGGATGAAGTTCAGCTCGATGAACTCCGCCGTCTTGGTCGGCTTGACGAACACGCGGGCCACCATTTCGTTGCGGTCGATGACCGCCGGGGTGTTGGTCTCCTCGTCGCACTGGAAGGCGAAGTCGTAGAGGCCGCCCTTGTCCTTGATGTCCTGCAGGAAGGGATTGATCAGGCGACCGAGGGCACGCCAGGTCTGGGGATGGTTCGGCTCGAACACCACGAAGCGGGAGGATTCCGAGATGGCTTCCTCCATGAACATCATCAGGCGGCGCACGTTGATGCGGTCCACGGCCGAGGGCTGGCTTTGCAGTGTCTTCTGGCCCCAGATGTTGATGCCGGTGTCGGGGAACACGGCGATGACGTTGATCCCCTCCGGATAGAGCACATCGCGCTCGCCACGGCTGGTCTTGTAGGCCAGGGAGAGCGTGTTGAAGATGCGGCCACGGTCGATACCGGCGGGCGCGTTCCAGACGTTGGTCTTCTGGTCGCTGCGGGCGATGCAGCCCGCCACCGCGCCGCAGGGCGGCACCAGCTTCTTGCGCGAGTTGACCGGATCGCTGATCTCCAGCCAGGGGTAGTAGAGCGCCGCGTAGGAGGAGTTGAATGCCGCGTGGCTGTACATCCCTTGTCCCTTGCGGAAGTCGACCGCTTCGAGCGGCTCCAGGTGTATGGGCGTGTCGGCGATGAACAGCAGGTCCTTGCGCCCCTCGGCATAGGCGATTCCGGCGTTGATCACCGGCACCGTGGTGACACCGGGAACCATCAGCAGGTTCAGGGCGTCGATCTCGTCAAAGCCATAGAGGCCGGTATGCTGCGAGGGATCGCCGATGAAATCCGCATCGGCCAGATCGGTCAGTCCGTTGTCGCCGCCGCCGAGCGTGAACACGCCCAATGCCGGACGGTCGCCGGGCGTTCCCGACGCGGCTGCCAGATCCTGGACCAGGATGAAATCCGAACGGTCGTTGATCGCCAGCTCCACATGGTTGGGCAGCGTCTCGTCCATGCTCAGATCCTTGAACACCTCGACCACATCGCCTTTATGCCGGACCACCAGGTTGAAATGGTTGGCCGGGTCAAGGGAGCCGTCCTCGATGGAGACTGAGAGTCGGTCGCCCCAGACGCCTTCGTTCACGGCCTCGATCCGCAGGGCGTCGGCGGGCGTCGCCTCCCGGTTTTGCAGCACGATGGAAGACTTGAGCGCCGTCAGGGTGTCCCGGTCGGTGGGATCGGTGAGATGGGCGATGCGGGTGACATAGAGGACTGAGCCGCCGTTGTCGAAAAACGCCCGGGCGGCGTAGGCCAGATAGCTCTCGTTGATGTAGGAACCGAAACGGTTGATGAACTGTTCCCAGCTCGTCACCAGCACAGGCTTGTTGATCGGGCCTTTCTCGGCCACCCCGACCATGGCGGCCGACGAGGTCGAGATCTGCTTCACATAGAAACTGAAGTCCGTTTCCCGGGTGTAAATCCCGGGCGATAGATAGGTTGGCATGGTTATTTCCTCCGCTTGCTGGTGGTCTTGGCCTCATCGGTTCCGGCGTCCTCGGTCGCCGTGGGCTTTTCCGGCTCCGGTTCCGCGCCGCCGGTCAGATCGGTGATGCGCACCAGGCCGCGTTTTCCGGCGGTCTTGATCTCGGCTGAGAGGTCCTTGCGGGCGATGCTCTTGCGTTCTCGCGGCCCGAGGTGGAGGGTTCCCTGGCCGGAGAGGTTGAACGTCAGGGGTTGGAACTGCAGGTTTCTGATCTCGATCACGGTTGTTCTCCTTTACGGTTGAATGGTTCGTTGCTCTGTCACGTCGCCGTGAAACTGGAAGGTCCGGTCCCGGATCAGCCGACCGTCGCGCAGGTCGCCGTCGTACACCGGGCAGGATTCGATGCGGATGCGTCCGGAGCTCTGCCGGAGATTGGAGAGGTTCACCCGGGCCAGGCCACCCAGAGGAACCAGTTCAGTGAGGTTCAGGCTGCCCTGGTCGGCGATGGCGATCTCCGGGTAAAGCTGAAGGAACCGCGATACCGACTCGTGAAAACCGAGCAGTTCGGCCTCCCGATCCACGGTTACCACCAGGTCGAAATCGAGGTGATAGAGCCGGGGAAACCGGCACTCCTCGAAACTCAGCTCCGCGATATTCTTCTCGAATAGGCGGCTCTGGCTGCGGCGGAAACGGTCTTCCGTCAGCTTCGGCCCCTGGAGGATGACGCTGGGGGTGCGCTGGACCTCGAACAGGTCATCCGGGAACACCAACACAGTGTCCGGGTGGATGGCCTGCTTGGCCAGGCGGATCAGGGTTTCTGTGACGGTCTGTATCGTGCTCAAGGGACGCCTCCGTTTTCTGCCTGGTTACTTACCGGAAGCGCTGTCGATGTGTCGGAGGCTCAAAGCGCGGAGCGGATCGCCTCGCGATAGTTCTGGAGGATTTGCTCGCGGTACTTATCCATCACCGGATGCAGAAAGGGTCTGGCGGGGATGATGATGGTCGCGCCGTTCGGATGTTTGATGGTGGCCCCGTACTCCATGACGGCACCGATGTTCACCATGTCTTCCCCGTCCTTGTTGACGGTGCCGCGCAGCAGGCCGACGAACGCCTTGTCGGCCATGATCTTCTGGGTGATGGCGTTGACGAGAAAGCCGGTGTCGATGAGCGCCTTGCTTGAGCCTTTGCGCTCGATGGTGCTCTCGGCGAGTTTCACGAAGGCCTGTCCGCCCGGGGCCTGGGAGCGAATCCCCCGCTGGATCTCGCGCACCAAAAAAAGGGCGTTGCGGATCGTGGCCTGACGCAGGGCCGTGGCCAAGCGTGGCCCCGTGCCGGTGGTCAGCTTGGCGCGGGCCTTATCCCAGTCACCGGTCCGCCTAACGCCCATTGAGCTTCACCAGTTGCAGGTTCTTGTGAGTGACGGTGCCGAAGAAGTGTTCTTCTTCCACACTCTGTATGCGATAGGTTTCCCTGTCGGTGGCCAGGCGGTCTTCACCCCGGACATCGGCATCCGGAAGGACACAGGCAAGCGCGTCGATCTTGCCGCTCAGCTCCTCCGGCGGGGTTTCGTTCAGTTCTAGGGGGATGACGGAGATTTCCGTGTATTCGGCATCGTCGGTGCCGTAGAGCCGCTCGCCGGGAACCACGCGCAGGATGCGTGCGGTCTGGCCGGAGGAGAGGATCAGCCGGGCGACGTCGGCCACGGCTTCGACGCGTTCCCGCTCATTCAACAACATCGAGATCGATCCCTTGTTCGTAGATGACCGGCGTAAGGCCGCTCGGGGTCAGGATGTAGGCTTCCTGATCGAGCTGGGTGGCCGGACGCAGCTCGGTGAGCCGCTGCCGGTAGTCGGCGAGCAGATCGGCTTCAAGCTTGGCCCAGTGGCCGGGCTGTCCGGTTTTGTCCACCCGCTTGTCGCCGCTGGAAAAGGAGAAGGCGTTGGCGGTGGCCGAACGCATGACCTGGCAGGCGTGGATCTGCGCCACGATCACCAGGAGCTCGCGGACCTCGCCGGTGGGATCGGGGGTGATCTCTCCGGCCGTTACCGTCAGCGATTGGTCGAGGTCACGGCCGACCCGGAAAACGGCTTTCCGGACGCATCTCTCCAGAGTCTGGTCCTCGAAGAGAGATGCGCCCGGATCGGACAGGTCGAGCCGCAGGTCGGCGATCAGGTCACTCAGTAGCACCTTGCAGGCCCTCCAGACGGCTCTTGAGCGCGTCGATCACCGTGCGGCGTTTTTCGGTTTCCATGTAGCCCTTGAGGGTCTCCGGATTGGCCTCCTCGTTGACCTTGGAAATCGCGTCGGTGGCGGAGAGCTTGCTCAGGTCCACCGGTTCCGCGTCCTGGTCTGGCTCTGGAGGGGCGAGCGGTTCCTGCTTCGGTTTGTCGGCCATGGCCAGGCGGCCGTTCTTGAGCGCCGCCTGGATCTGCTTGGTGAGGCGTTCCACCTCGACTACCTGGCCGGGCTTGAGTTTCAGCCCGGCGTCGGGGATCACCAGAACGCCGGGACGGATGTTCTTGATTCGATTCATCTCACGTCACCTCCCGGATTACGGAATCAGTTTGACCTTGGCCATGATGTCAGGGCGGGTAATGCCCTGGCCGATTTCGGACCACACCAGCCAGCCGGTCTTGAAGCGGGTCTTCTGATCGATGGACTCCGTCTTCAGGTTTTCGCGCACCGGCATCTTTCCGACCTCTTCATCCGGGACGATGATGATCTCGTCCAGCGGCATGGAGGCGGTCAGCAGAATGCCGCCGGTTCCGTAGTTCTTGATGACGCCCTTCTGGCGCAGCTCAAGCTTGGTCTGGGGATCGAGGTTCCAGCCGCGCATGTCGTTGAACCGGCGGCCGCGCATGACGATGTACTTCACCGACAGCTCCAGGTCCTCGATGATCGAGATGGCTTCGTTCAGCGCCTCTTCGGTGAGCAGGTCGCCGGTGACCTCGATGGTGTTGGTCGCCGGGATGGCCGAGGAGAGCACCGAGATGGTGCGGCGGTCCATCTCCTTGCGGATGGCGTCGGCGGCGCTGGTCTGGATGTCCATCAGCGTGCCGATGTTGCCGTTCTTGAGGACGGACACGTCCACCATCGGATTGGAGTGGATGCGGTTGGTGGGGAACTCGACTTCGTCCTTGCCCACCTCCTGCTCCTGGGCGTCGCCGTCCTTGCTGATCCAGTGGGCCTTGACGGTCGGTTTCTTCTGGTAAACCGGACGTTCGCCCTTTGGCAGCGTGTGCTTGGTGAGCAGCAGCGAGGAGATCTCCTTGCGCTTGATCTCCTGTTCGATGGGCGCGGCAATGGCGGCGGCAAGCGCCCGCATGCCTTCGGGCGACTCGAGAGCCTCGCTCATGAGCCGCGCCATGGTTTCCATGTATTCCTGGGAATGGATCTTCAACTGATTGGTTTTCATGTGCGTTGGCTCCTTGGGTTAGACGAGCAGGCGGAATTTGAGGACGCCGCTCTGTACGGAAATGGCGTGGGCGACGACGTGCTCTCCGGCCGCGATGCCGTTGGTCAGCCGACCGCTCGCCGAAACTTTCAGGTCGTCTCCGGCGACGACGGTCCCTTCGAAGGCGTCAGTCTCGTAAACGCCGCCGTCGCAGTAGATGCCGGGCATTTCGCCACCGGCGTAATCCTTGATCAGGATGCCGAAGGAGCGCTTGGTGGGATCGGTGTTGACGGCGAACAGGTCGTCGCCGACCACGCGGACCACCTGGCCGAGTTGGCCGTCGCCCTGGATGTGGCCGTCGCCATAGGCGAGGCTGCGGTGACACGGATTGATGAATGACATGGTGTTTCCTCCTTATGCGTTGATTTGCGAGTGTTCGGGAAAGTCCTCGCCGACACGGTTGCGGTAAGCGGCCATGAACCCGTCGCGCAGACGGTCCTCGAGCGACACCTTGCGGTCGTCCACATCGTGGGGCCGGACACCGGCGTCGCTGCGTAGCGGGGTTTCCGTCGATGCCTTGGCGGCGGGCTTGCCGCCCTGGTCGCTGTCGGCGGGTTTCTCTTCCTTGTCCTTGTCCGCCTTGGCCGATTTGGGCAGGCGTTCGTAAGCGGCCTCGGTGGCGGCGAAGGTTTCGTCGGACAGTTCGGCCAGGCGTTTCAGCTCGGCTTCCCGGTCCTCCTCGGAAGCGAAGGAGAGCCCCTGCTTCTCCAGACGGGTGAGCAGCTTCTTGGCCCGGGAGCGGCAGGCGGCCGCCTTTTGTTCGGCTTCCAGTTCCTGGACTCGTTTCTGCAGCTCGGCCACCTGGGCCTTGAGCTGCCGGTTTTCCTTTTCCAGGTCGGTAACGCGGGCAGGATCGCCTTCCTGCTGGGACGGTTTCTTCTTGGCCGCTTCGACGGCCGGTTCATCTGTAGGTTTGGTTTTGTCTTCCATCGTGGAATCTCCTTCGGGTTGGGATTGGTCGGGCTGGCTCTGAAGGGACGCCACCTGCAGAATCCTGGCGTTCTCGTCCGCGCCTTTGCGGTCGAGCAGTCCCAGTCCGGTGAAAGTGACGCCGTGCAGAATCTCGAAAACGGGTTGGCCGCCCACATCACGGCCCTTGAATTTGCGCAGGTGGGTGCAGTAGTCGGCCTTGTTCTGGAAGCGCTTGTGGCAGACCGAGCATTCGCCTTCCTGGTAGTCGCACTCCATGGAGACCTGGGAGATGATCCCGCGCTTCATCAGCTTGTAGGCCAGCCGGGCGGCCGGGGTGTCGTGGACATACAGCTCGCCGACGCATTCCACGCGGCCGCCGTTGTCGTCCTCCAGGTAGTCGGCGGCGACGATGCCACCCACGATGTCGTTGAACTCCTGCGAATGCTGCAGATCGACCTTCTTGTTCACGGCCGTCATGTGCCGACCGGACAACTCCTCGGCGGTGAAGTGGTCGCCGTTCTTGTTGGTCCCGGTTCGGCAGAGCACGAAGCTGAACTGGGGGTCGCCCGCCGAACCGACATCCATGGCCTCGGTCGCGAGGCGTTCACCATCGCCCAGCCGGATGTCCACGGGGATGCTGGTGTGGAAGTTCGCGGCGGCGGCCATCGGAACGGGTTTCTCCTCCCGTTCGGCGCTGGCCTTGGCCCCGGGAGCGCAGACGAACAGACGTTCTTTGGCGTTGGAAGCCTCGCCGTGCTTGGAGGTGATGGCGTAGTGGTGATCCTTGGACTTCATCCGGCTCTGTTTGCCGAATGAGCCGATGATCCGCTTCATCTCCTGCTCGTTGGGATAGGCGTGATCGCGGTAGGAAATCAGCCAGTGCGGAATGTGCTTGGCATTGCCGAGAAAGGTCTGGAAGAACTCGCTGGCGTTGGCCTTGGTGACGGTCTTGTGGTCGGTCTCGTAATACTTGACCTTGGTGTCGGCCTTGATTTCGAGCCCTTCCCAATAGGTCATGAGCCCTTCCACGAAGTGGTAGGCCCGCTCGTAGTTGGTAGTCGAAAACTCGGTGGCGTAGGGCGGATCGAAGTAGGCCAGATCCGCCTTGGCTTTCGGCAGCAGGTCGTTGATGTCCTGCCGGTGGGCCTTGTTCTCCTTGTCGTTGTCGAAGACCAGGGCGTTGATGCGCTGCAGGTTCTTGCGCAGACGATCCTTGAATTCGTCTGGGGTGTCCTGGCGGCGGCCATAGTCGGTGGACGACGAGAAGTGGCCGAAGCCGCCCTTGCCGCTCATGCAGGTCTTGCCGAGGCCGAACAGGGCGATGTCTTTCTTGAAGCCGGAGAGCTTGTCGCAGTTGGCGCGGATGGTGTCGATCAGCGCATGGACGCCCTTGGCGAAGAAGATGCCCTTGAAGTTGTCCTGAACGAAGCTGCCCGCCTTGGCGTTGTCGGCCAGGAGTGCCTCGATCTCGTCCTCGCTCAGGCGAACCGAGTTGTTCTCGATGATCGCCTTGGCGGCATGGTGGCAGTAGCGGAGCCGGTCGTTGGCGATGACCTGGAGGCCCTTGGTCTTGTACATGTAGGCCACGACCGCAGACCCCGAAAAGGCATCCAGCACCGTGCCAGTGCCTTCCGGGGTATGCTTCCAGATCCAGTCGACGAGCTTCTGCTTACTGCCGATGTAGTTGGTGATGTACTTGGGGCGCTTCTCGGGAGGGAGCTCTTCAGGAGCTGACTGTTCGGCGGCCTCGGACCCGAGCGCATCGGGATCGAGAGTCAGCGCCGCATCGGCCTCCAGTAGAAACGCCAGCCTTTCCAGGTCTGTGGCGAACAGTTCCATCAACGTCTCCGGTCAGTTTGCTGTGCTCTCCGCGACCTGCGGGGAGCGTTCAGCGGTTACTTACCGGAAGCGTCGGCGATGTGTCGGAGGGTGACGGCGAATTTCAGCGGGCGGAGTTCAGCCGGCCCAGAACGGCCTTGCCGCAGGCGTCGAGGGAGGGGTCTTCGTCGCTCTCGGTGATCTCGGAAAAGACCCCGTCATAGGGGGAGCGGGACAGCCGGTGATATTCGAGAAAATTCGCCGGAAGCGAGGTGGCCTCGGCCTCGACCAGACGGTTGACCACCCAGGCGGCCTCGTCCTTGCGGTCGGCAAGCCCGTTCGGCCCCCGGTCGAGGTAGTACATCTCCACATCCAGACCGGGACCCGGCCCCTGAACCCAGACGCCCACGGGCACGTATTCCGGGACGGTGGCTTGCCGGTCGGCCATTATCGAGTCGATCATATAGCGCAGTTTCATGACCAGTCCTCCGCGATCTGGAGATGCTCTTCCAGAAGCTGGGCGTCGATCCGGTGGAATCTTTCGGCGTTTTTTTGTCGGTAGGCGATCCAGCGTTGCCAGTCCGCCGCGAGCTCGGGCTCCGAGACCGGCTCGATCATTTCGACATGGTGAATGCGGCCCAGATCGTCGGTCAGCTCGACAATCAGCCAGCCTTCGACCTCCTTGCCGTCATGTTCGGCCATCAGGGTATCTTCGACCCGGACATCGACCACTTTGATGGTGTGGGCGTGCTGAAAACCCTCGTCATAACCGAGTGCCTTCCACAACAGCCAGAAATCGGTGCGCAGATGGTTGCCAGCGGTGTCGAAATGGGGTGCGATCCGGGTGACGGTGAAGCTGTCCACCAGGGTATCCAGAAAGAGATCCCCGGATTCCCTTACGGTCATGCGGCTGCCCCGGTTGTTGAACCAGTGCAGCGCTTCCTGCAGCCGCTGTTTCTCTTGTTCGATAAAGTTTTTCATGGTCATTGTTTGCGTTTGCTCCAGCTTTGAGGAGTATGGACGATGTCCTCCACCTTGCGCCCGTCGGGTAGTTTCTTGATGCCGCGCCGGGTGAAACTCTGGATGATCTCCCGGCGTTCGTTGTCGCTTCTGGCGACGATGAATTCGATGTTGTCCAGCAGCGTCACCGAGTATTTGAAGATGGTCTCGTTACCATGGCGCTGCGAGAACCGCTTCCAGTCGTCGATGCTGGCCCCCCGGTTGCGCTGCACGTAGTCATCAATCACCTTGCCGTAGGCGTCATGGTCATAACTGATAGCGTCCATGCGCCGCAGCATCTGTTTCTTGAAATAGAGGGCCGGTGAGGCGTCG
Source organism: Alkalidesulfovibrio alkalitolerans DSM 16529 (assembly GCF_000422245.1). Taxonomy (NCBI): domain Bacteria; kingdom Pseudomonadati; phylum Thermodesulfobacteriota; class Desulfovibrionia; order Desulfovibrionales; family Desulfovibrionaceae; genus Alkalidesulfovibrio; species Alkalidesulfovibrio alkalitolerans. The sequence goes on along the minus strand of NZ_ATHI01000022.1, from coordinate 37,146 downwards.
CTGGCCGGTTGCTTCTTGATCCGGGTGAAGAAATAGCTCGCGCCGCCGGTCTGCATGTCAGCCACCGGGGACATTCCGCCCGGAGCCACGCCCATGCGCATCTTCTCGACCGTGCTGACCATGGCTCCGTTGTTCTCCATGATCAAGTCGATGAAGCCGGACATACTCTCGCCGTTGGTCAGATCATGGACCAGCGAATAGCCCTTCATCTGTTTTTCCAGGTCCTCCTCGGTGATGTCGAACCGGAACTGGTGCCGGTATCCGCCCTTGGCGTCTCGGTCCAGAAAGCCCGCCTGGTATTCGCCCAGCGGGTTGTACCCGGAAAGCTGGGTGATGTCCTGGACGCCCAGCTCCTTTTGCCAATAGCCGCGCAGGGCCTGTACCCGCTCGGTGGTGGTGGCGTTGCGGTCATCAAGGGATTTCTGCAGTCGTTTGAAGTCGGCGCTTTTGTCGGTCTTGCGGATGTAGGCGAGCTTTTCGAGATACATCTGCTCCGCGTTTTCCGCCGTGGCCACCCGGGTGTCGATGCCGAGCTGTTCGAGCTTTTCCAGCATCGCTTCGACCCGTCCGGGGGTGGCATCGCCATCCAGGATCATTTCCAGCTCTCCGCGCTGGGCATAAAGGTTGGTGTCCGACCAGGGGCGATAGCGGACCCGGGTGCCGTCCTCGAAGGTGACGGTGTACTGGTGCCCGTCCTGCATGCAGGAGTTGTGATTGAACAGCGTCCGGTTGTCGATGTCGTCGGCCTCGACGGTGATGGTGCCGGAACCGATCCTGCGCTTGGTGTGGGTCACCTTGCCGCGTTCCACCTTGAACGGCGGTTTCTCCTTGGGTTTCTGCGCGTCGAGCTTGGGCAGATACTGCTCAAAAACGCCGTTGGTGGCCCGGTCCCAGTCGACGGATTCTTCGATCTCCTTGACCCATTTCAAATAATGGTCCGCCATCTCCTTGACCTTGGGGTCGGCGCTCTTTTGTAGGGTCTCCAGTTTCTTGCGCAGACGCAGGGCCTTGTCGATCTTGGTCCGGTTGTACTTGCCGTCGCCCACGTGGAAATTGACGTTTTTGACGGCGTCCAGAATCGTCGGAAAGAAGCTGTCTTCGACCAGCGGTTGTCCCTTTTCCCCGGCAGCCGTCTGCACATACCTGCGCAGCACCTCGTCGATGCGGCGGTCGGTGTCCGGCCGGATCTTCATCTTCACCACGGTGCGCTTCTTCCCCTTGAAGCTCTCAGTGAAGATCAGCGCATTCTGGTCCTCCACGTCGCCGCTGTCGAAGGGCAACGTCTTGCCTTGCCAGCCGAGTTTGCGGGCCTCCTCGACCAGGGTCTCTTCGGCGGAGGAGAGCAGCTTTTTCTTGCCGGTGGCGGCGCTCAGCTTGTCGAAACGGAAGCCACGATCCCCCAGCACATCGGCGTAATAGCCTTCGAAGTCCAGCCGGAGATTGTGTTTCCGCTCCAAGGCCAGATCGTAGAAATGCCGCAGCCCGGCCGGGTCCTTGGAAAACCGTCCCTCGGCGTAGGGCCGCAGCAGATCGAGGTAATCCTCGTCGGCGATCTTTTCGACCTCCTGGATGTAGCGAAGGGTCGCGTTCGGATCGACCCGTACCTTCCCTTCCTTGGCCGCCCGGAAGACCTTGTTGTAAAACGGCTCTTCCTCGCCGCAGACGCCGTTGGGGTGATAGTCGAGCGAGAGCTTGTCCTGCCCCAGAAACTTGAAGGCCTGGCCTTTGTCGATGCCGTAAACGCGACCGTCCCGGGCGCGGATGAACTGCTTGGAATGTCCGTCGTGGTTGGCGATCAGCCAGTCGACCACATGCTCGCGCTGGATCTGCTCCAGTTCGATGGTGGTCAGATCCTGGGGCAGGATGTTGCGAAAATCGAAGTCGTCCCGCAGATCGGTGCGCCATTTCTGGATAGAGCCGGTGCGGCCGTTCAATTGGATGGTACGCACCTCGATGGAATGGGGGTCGATCAGGCGACCGATCTTGTAGGCGGCTTCCTCTCCGAAGGCGATGAACTCATCATCCTTGCGGCCAATGGGCTTGAACAGCCATTTGTCGCCGTTTTCGTCGGTCCAGAACTCCTTTTCATGTGCGCCGCCGACAGCGGCCTTGCCGGTTTTCTTGAATTTTGACGGCAGACCTTTCTGCTGCCACGCTGAATCGACTGTGGCGAACTCCGCGCCTTTCTTGCCGATCTTGGCCTCGGGCGGCTTGACCGGGCTCGGCTGTGGAGCCGGTTTCGGCGGATCTTTCTTCGGCGTGGCGGGCTTGGCAGGAGCGGTTTTCTTCTTGCCGCCATGCTTTTCGGCCCATGCGGCGTGCTTGGTGTCGATGCTGGCCTGAACCGCCTTGATTTTCGCCGGGTCGGTCTCGGTGAAGAGCGTGGTCAGCTCGTCTTTGTTGGCCCACTGCCAATACTGGACCTTGGTCTCCTTGGCGAGCGTCTTGAGCTCTGCCGATTTCAGTTTGCCGACCTGATCCTGGAAGAGCTGTTTTTTGAGGGCGATTTCCTTGCTGTGGGCCGCAAGCAGTTCCTGGGGCAGATCGGTGCCGCCGGAAACCGCCTGTTCCGCCTTGGCAATCGCGTCGAGGAAATCCTTGTAGCCGGTCGGCGTGTCGGGAACGACCACGGCCTTGGCGGCGTCTTCGAGGGCCGTTTTCTGTTTCAGGATCAACTTCTGCTTGGCCTCGTCGACCGCCTTTTTCTTGACCGACTCGGCCATGTCGGCACCGGCCTTCTTCTGTAGCGCCTCGACGAGCTGCTGTTTGTTCTTGAGGATGCCGATGCCGTGCTTCTGTTTGGCCGCCGCGAGTTCCTTGCCCATCAGGCCGCTGTGATCCACGCCGGGCTCCAGCTTGTCGAGCAGCTCGATGGTCTCTTGTTTGGTTATGTTGAGGGAGATGCCGTTCTCCTTTGCCATCTCCTTGAGCTGCTGGGCGGTCATGCCCTCCAGCCCCTCGGCGGGGGGGATCTTCGCCATCTGGGCGGCGAGCAGCTTGGCCTGTTTGAGTTCCGCCTGCTTCAGTCCCAGCAGCTCGACCAGTTCTTCCTTGGTCCGCAGCAGGCCGATCTTGTGTTCCTTGAGCTTGGCGCTGAGCGCCGCTCCGGCCAGGTCACCGTGATCGATCCCGGGTTCGGCCAGGTCGAGCAGCTTGATGAAATCGGCCTTGGTCCGGGCAATGGCCACGCCGTTCTGTTTCGCCAGGGTCTGGAGTTGTTTGACCGTCAGCGAACCGAGGTCGGCGATGTCGCCGTTTTCAAAGGCGCTCTTGAGCTTGGCGTTCTCCTTGGCCTGGGCGGCGGCCATACCTTCCAGCACATGGGGCGGGAGAATGCATGCGTCCCCCTGCGATGCCTGGGCGGCGGCCTTGGCGGCCATCTCGCTACCGCAGACGGTCATCGGCCAGGCCACGATATTGGTGCAGCGGCAGTGCGGATGCGCGGGTTGCTGGGGGAACTTGTCGAGGGCAAAGGTCTTGCCGTCCAGGCCGCCGCAGACCGGGCACATGCGCTCGTCCTCCATGGCCAGCCATTCCAGCTTCTGGATGCCGACCCGCTCGTGGAACTTGAGCCTGCCCATGTTGTGGGCTCGGAGTACCTCCGTGCGGGCGATCATCTCCATGCGGTACTGGGCCTTGCTGAACACCCGGCTTCCGGCCTGGCGAAAGGAGTCCTTGTCGACGATCACCTTGCCCATGTCCCGGACGATGTCGTCGGCTCCCTTGCCCGTGGCGACGCCGTTCAGGATGGTGCGCTTGATTCCGTCTGCGAGTTCGCGGTGGACGTCACCGGCGAGCGTGAGGTTGTACTGGGCCATGAAGTCGAGGGCATTGGTGTCGACGATGGTGAACACCTTGGTGGCCAGCTTGTCGATGCCCTCGGGCTTGAGGTCGGCGTAGAACGGCAGCGCCGCGTCGGCGAGCTCTCCGATTCCCTGCTGGATACCGAGCTTGAAGGATTCCTTGGTCGTCTTGCGAAAGACCAGTGTCTGCTCCCGCTTGAGCCGCTTCATGGTGTCGTCGAGTTCGAGCTGGAGCTTTTCCAGCCCCTTGAGGGCGGCGAGCTTGTTGTCCGGCAGGGAGCCGAGGGAGCGGTACTGGAGGATGGCGCGGGCGACCTCGTCTTCGGCCTGTTTCAGCGCCTGGGTGAGCTGGGCCGTGATCTGGTCGTTGTAGCGGTTGCGGGCCGTCAGACTCTTCAGGGTGGCCGCCTGGATGCGCTGCTTGAGGTCCGATGGCATCAGCGGGGCTCCCGGCGGTCGATGAAACGACAGGCCGGGGCGTCGAAGGTGCGCTCGCTGTTGTGGACCCGGCAGTGGTTGGTGTCAGCAATGAAGTGGCTGCACTCGTCGCACACGGCCGCATCGCCGGTGGACTCCAGGTCGCCCGACCAGACCAATGCAGCCTCCGCCGTGGGTTCATCGTCCTCGGCCGGAATCCCGAGCATCTTCCGGGCGCGAGGCACGCTCAGGATGCCGGAGACGACCATATCCACCACCGGCTTCACCTGTTTCTCGTCCATCAGGTCGATCTGCTTACGTTCTGTCTCGCGGTTGGCGGCCTCGATGTCCGGGTCCAGGTCCATCTTGAGCTGGAGGCTGGAGCGGCTGATGAGTTTGCGGTCGTAGAGTTCGATGAGGAGCTTCTTGAAATCGACCGCGTCGCTGGGGTCGAGGTCGTTGAAGATGAACTGGATGCTCTTGTCGCCATGGCCGTTCAGCTCCATCCAGTCGTCGAACACCCAGTCGAGGAGCTTGCGTGCGGCCTGTTTGATCTCGCGGATCATGACCATCATCTTCTGCATGCTCACCGAGGCGGTGGCGAAATTCGGACCGTCGCCGGTCACCAGCGAGCGTGACAGACCCAGGGCCACCACGATGTCTTCCTTCACCTCCTTGACCTTGTCCTCGACGTTGAGGACCTGGCCGTCGGTGCCGTGGGTTTCGACATTGACGTAGAACGGGACCACCAGGCCGCTTTTCATGTCCATCTTGTTGACCATGTCGCGGACCTGTTCGAGCATCCGCTGGTCCGGCATCACCATCTTCTGGCCGAACGCGCCGCCCACCTTGAGCAGACGGAACGGCGTGGCCCAGCGCTTGGCGATGGCCTGTTCGGCCCGGCGGTAGTCGCGCAGCAGTTCGATGGCCTGGAAAGCTGGAAGCACGAGGGAGTTGCCCCGGGGCGAAAAGGCCGGAGCATCCCATTTGAGGTGGACCACCTGTTCGACGGGCAGAGGGATGGATTCCCCGCCGCCGGGTGTGTCCTCGGGAAATTGCCGGGCCTCGATCAGCTCGCCCTGGGCGTATTTGACTTTGACCGAAACCGGGTTGACGCAGACCAGTTCCTCGATGTCCTGGCCGGACTTGGTGAAGCGCTTGAAGCCGATGGCGTCACCTTTCACCAGGAGCTGAAGAACCATGTCCTTGATGAATTGCGAGACGTTCAGCCGCCAGGCGGCCTCCAGTGCCTGTTCCTTGAGGGTCTCGTCATCGCTGGTGATCTTGATCTCGTCGCCCACGGCGAAGGTGCGCCAGGAGTTGACGCAGTTCTTCACCAGCGGCTCCTCGACATAGTATTCCCAGGCCTTGCGGGCGCGTTCTTCCCAGGTGGCCGGAATCGCTTCGGCGGCGTTCACCTTGGCGAAGGCGGCCGAGTCGAGCGCGGCCGCTGCTGCCATCGGCGCGATGACAAAGCCGGTGGTGTCCAGGCTTTCGGGTTGTTCGTCCTGATGGGCGGTGCTTTCCACGTGATCCTCTCGATAGTTTCGGCCATGACAGCCGCACATCCGGCCCGTGTGGGCCGAACCCGGCTCGATGCCCGTTACTTACCGGAGCGGGGTGGAAAGCGTCGGAGGATGAGTTTGGCGGGTGGTCAATATGCAAAACCTCTTCATTTGAGAAGAAGTAAAGAGGTTTTGCATCAGACTGCATTGAGGCGGCCGAGGTCGAAACCAGAAATTTTCCTTGCCATTTCAAGCCTAAACTGGCAATAATTATTTCCGGTTGTTATATTGACCGGAAAAATTGATAGCCGGAGGTTTTCGCGATGATTGACATGCTTAAAGAAATAATCCTCGATTTTCAGGAGATTGACCTTCCGACGGGTGTGCCCAGGCGGGTTGCTGTTTCGCCAGTGCCGGGAAAAGCCACGGTTTGCATCGGTGTGCGCCGCAGCGGTAAATCGACTTTCATGTTCCAGCTTATGAAGAAGCTGCAGGACACTGGCGTTGCCCGTCAGAACATCCTCTATCTGAACTTTTTCGATGATCGTCTGCATAGTCTGCAACACGACAATCTGGGTGTGATTCTGGAAGCCTACTTTTCTCTCTGTCCGGAAAAAAAGAATGCCGAGAAGGTTTATTGCTTTTTCGATGAGATCCAGGTCGTACCTGGCTGGGAGCCCTTCGTTGACCGCTTGATGCGCATGGAAAAGTGCGAGGTGTACATTACCGGGTCGTCGGCTCAGATGCTCTCACGAGAGATAGCGACCCAGATGCGCGGCCGGGCACTCTCCTGGGAAATGTTCCCGTTTTCATTCCGGGAGTTTCTCGACTACAAGGGGATCGAGAGCGACGGTCCACTCTCGACCAAAAAACGTCTGACTGTCCAGAAGGCATTCGAGGAGTACTGGGAAACCGGTGGCTTCCCCGAGGTTGCAGGCCTTAACCGTATGCTGCGAATCAAGACCCACCAAGAGTATTTCAACGCAATGCTGTTCCGGGACCTTGTTGAACGCCATGATATCTCTCACCCCAAGGCGGTCACGGATCTGGCGCATTGGCTGGTGGACAATACGGGTTCCCTCTATTCCATCAACAACCTGACCGGCTACCTGAAATCCCTGGGGCACAAAGCGCCGAAACCCGCCGTCTCCGATTATCTCGAATGGTTCGAGGATGCCTACGTTCTGTTCACGGTGCGCATCTTTGACGCCTCGCTGGCCCGGGCCAACACCAACCCCAAGAAGATTTACTGCGTCGATCACGCGCTGGTGACGTCGATCAGCTCCGGCATTCTGGTCAACTCGGGCCATCTTCTGGAGAACCTGGTGTTCACCGCGCTGCGTCGGGTCACGCCGGATATCTTTTACTACAAGACCAAGGCGGGCCGGGAGGTTGATTTCATCGCCGGACGACAAGGCCCGTCCCGCATGCTTGTTCAGGTTTGTGAATCGATGGCCGACCAGCAAACCCGCAAGCGGGAAACCACCGCGCTTGCCGAAGCCATGACCGAACTGAAACTGTCGCATGGCATTATCGTGACGCGTAACGAGGAAGAGCAGATACAGGTAGATTCCGGAAAAATTGACGTGGTGCCCGCCTGGCGGTTTCTGCTGAACATGCCGGAAAGCGCCTGACATCCAAGCCACGGCCATTCCCTGGCCCTCGGGCATCAGACCTATTGTTGCCACTTCCACAAAACTGGTAACGATTTGTCTGGTTCAGATAAAAATCGGGTTGGTGAGCACCGGCTTGAGTGAGACCACCTCTTCGCCGACCGGGTCGAGGTTGCCTTCCTCCCGGATCAGCATGGCGCAGCGCACCGCGTCGATGATGTGGTCGTTGCCCTTGGAATAGATGATCTTGCCGTCCCGCAGTGTGTAAGTGTGGGTGGTGAACTGGTCCTCCACCTCCAGGTCGTCCGAGGGGAAAATGAGCTGCTTACGCTGCAGGGCTCCGTTGATGAGGCTGGTCATCAGCTCCTTGGTCCGCTTCTTGATTTCCTTGCCGTCCCGCACCGCCAGCCGGGTCATGCCGCCGAAGTCGTATCCCTTGAGCCTGCCTTCCAGCTCCAGCCCTTTGTACTTGTCCAGGGTGAGCAATTCCTGAACCACCGCCAGACCGTTCCCGCCGTTGTCCACGCCGATGCCAGCCGGGGTATAGTAACGCTCCAGCAGCGCGATGATCTGGGCGATGTGCGGATAGGAAACGTGTTCAAGATGCACGCGCAGGATCATCTTCAGCAGCGTCTGACAGAAAGCGGCCACGTTTTCTACTCTACAGCCTGCTCAAGGGATGGCAGAGGCTTTTTGCCGAAGCCCGGAGCGTCTTCTACGAGCGATTGCGCAGCGGAAAACCGCCTGGGCTCCAAAGCCAACTCAGGTTACCAATTCTGCCCATCGGTCTCTGAAAAATGGGGAGACCCCAGGGGACAATGGGTTGACAAGGCATTTCTGTATTTTTATTTTATGAGATTCAGATAGGAAAGATTCTTTCGAATCATACATTGTCATTAAAGTGGATTATAACCAAAATACACCAATGTAAAAAACCTCATTAACCATGTATCTGTGCAGAAAAAGAAAATTCCACCAGACGTATAACCGCCCGCCCCCCCCCATAGCTCCCTGCTTTTAAACAAAGATGCTGTCGCACTTGCTTGGCCGGATCGGAACGCATTGCATTCACCGGGACGATGCTGACACATTCAATTTTCTAATCCGTTATCAACAAGGAGAAATTTCCATGATTCAGGTCGAAAACCTGACGCGCTGTTATGGCGATTTCACTGCCGTGGACGATGTCAATTTCCGTATTGGCCGCGGTGAAATCGTCGGCCTGCTCGGTCACAATGGCGCCGGCAAAACCACCATCATGAAAATGCTGACCGGTTTTCTCGAACCCACCGCCGGGACCATCGACATCGACGGCCGGCGTATCGGCCAGGATACCACGGCCATCCAGTCAAGAATCGGCTACCTGCCGGAGAACTGTCCGGTCTGGCCGGAGATGACCGTCATCGATTATCTCGATTACCAGGCGTGCCTGCACGGCATAGCGGAGGGCCAGCGTAAGGGTGCTATCGTCAGGGCAATCCGCCGCACGGCACTGAAGGAGAAGGCCACTGCAACGATTCAGACCCTGTCTCGGGGCTACCGCCAGCGAGTCGGTGTGGCTCAGGCCATCCTGCACGAGCCCGACATCGTCATCCTCGACGAGCCAACCAACGGGCTCGATCCCACCCAAATCCGCCAGATGCGCGGCCTGATCCGCGAACTGGCGCAAACGGCCACGGTCATCGTATCCACCCACATCCTGCAAGAGGTCCAGGCGGTATGCGAGCGGGTGCTTATCCTGCGCGCCGGTCGCCTGGTAGTTGATTCCAGGATCGATGAGCTGCAACGCGATGACGCCCTGCTGGTGGCCGTCGACGGTGATGCACAGACCACTCTCAAATCAGTGGAGGGGGTCGCCGAGGTCGCCGAGCTGGATGCGGCCGCAGGCCGCAGGCGCTATCGGGTGGAGGCGCAACCGGGCAGCGCGCCCCGGGTGGCTCAAGCTGTCATGGATGCGGGACTTGCTCTGCATGAAATCACACCGGAGCGCCACGATCTGGAAACGGTATTCGCCCGGGTCAACGAGGAGGTGAGCCATGGCTGAGCGCTTTTCCAGCATACCGAGTATCGCGCGCAAGGAGTTTCGTGGCTTCTTCGCCACACCGGCCGCCTATCTCTTCCTCGGTGGTTTCCTCGCGGTGACGCTGTTCGTCTTTTTCTGGGTGGAGACCTTCTTCGCCCGCAATATCGCCGATGTGCGACCGCTGTTTCAGTGGATGCCGATACTGCTGATCTTCCTGGTGGCGGCTCTGACCATGCGCGCCTGGTCCGAGGAGCGCCGCAGCGGCACCCTAGAAAGCCTGCTGACCGCACCGGTCAAACCACTGGAGCTGATCCTGGGCAAGTTCACTGCGGCCCTGGGCTTGGTTGCCCTGGCACTGGCGCTGACGTTGCCTCTGCCGGTCACGGTCTCCCTGCTCGGGCCGCTTGACTGGGGCCCGGTGGTCGGCGGCTACATCGCCACCCTGTTTCTGGCCGCGGCCTACGTGGCCATCGGGCTCTATACGAGTGGGCGCACCGACAACCCTATCGTCGCCCTGATTCTGACCGCCGTGGTCAGCGGGCTCTTCTACCTGATCGGATCAAACACCCTGACCACTCTTTTCGGCCATGAGATCGGTGGTCTGCTCGCCTTGCTCGGCACCGGTACCCGCTTCGAGTCGATTACCCGCGGCGTGCTCGATCTGCGCGACCTCTACTACTATCTCTCTATCGTCGGCGTCTTTCTGACCCTCAATCTGTTCTCACTCGAGCGGCTGCGCTGGGCGGGCAATCCCATCAGCTCCAGACACCGGCTGTGGGGCTGGGCCGTGGGACTGGCGGCAGCCAATTTCATAGCCGCCAATCTCTGGCTCAACCCGATCGGCTGGGCCCGCGCGGACATCACCGCAGACCAGCAGTACTCCCTCTCCGAGGCCACCGAGAGCCAGCTCGCGGCCCTGCGGGAGCCCCTGCTGATCCGCGGCTACTTCTCCGCCAAGACTCACCCCCTGCTGGCGCCGCTGGTGCCTCGGATCAAGGACCTGCTGGACGAGTATGCCGTGGCCGGCGGTGACCGCATCCGGGTCGATTTCGTCGATCCCACCCGCGACCGTGAGGCCGAAGAAGAGGCCGCCTCGCGCTATGGCATCAAGCCGGTCCCCTTCCAGACGGCGGACCGTTATCAGACGGCCGTGGTCAGCTCCTACTTCGACCTGTTGATCGCCTATGGCGACCAGTATGAAACCCTAGGATTCCGGGAGCTCATCGAGGTGAAAGCGCGCGGCGAACGGGATCTGGACGTGGCGCTGAAGAATCCAGAGTACGCCATTACCCGGGCCATCCGCAAGGTGGCGGGCAGCTACCGGGCCGGCGGCAACCCCTTTGAGGCGTTGCAACACCCGGTGGCGTTCAAGGGCTATATGTCACCCGACGAGCAGTTGCCGGAGACCCTGCGCGAGCTGCGCGGCGATCTCAAGGACTTGCTCGACGAGTTGAAAAAACAGGCGGGCGACAAGCTGACCGTGCAGTTCGCCGATCCGGATGCCGACGGCGGCAAGCTCGCCGCCGAGCTCCAGCAGAAGTACGGTTTCGGGCCACAGATCGCCAGCCTGTTCGACCCCAAGCCCTTCTGGTTCTACATGGTGCTGGAGGGCGACGGCCAAGCCTTGCAGGTGCCGTTACCGAAGACCCTGGACAAGGGCTCCCTGGAGCGCTCGCTGAACGCAGCGCTGCAACGCCTGACCCCCGGTGCGCTAAAGACCGTCGCCCTGGTCAAGCCCCAGGCCTTCGGCCCGGGCGGGCATCGCTATGATGCTCTGGAAGACGTGCTGGGTGAAACGTGCGTATCAAGGAAAGCGATCTGAAGAGCGGTCAGGCGCCAGAGGATGCCGACCTGCTGCTGGTGCTGGCGCCGCGTGAACTGGACGAAAATCAGCGCTTCGCCATCGACCAGTTCCTGATGCAGGGCGGCAGCGTGGTGCTCGCCACCTCGCCCTTCGACGTGCAGACCAGTGGCAGCCTGAACGCCAGCAAGCAGGACTCCGGGTTGAAAGAATGGTTAGAACATCACGGCATCAGCATCCACGAGACCATGGTGCTCGATCCGCAAAATGCGGCGCTGCCGGTTCCGACCGAGCGCTACATCGGCGGCCTGGCCCTGCGGGAGATCCGCATGCTGCCCTATCCCCACTTCCCGGATTTGCGCGGCGACAGCCTGAACCCGGATAACCCCATCACCGCCTCGCTGGGTCAGCTCACCCTGAATTGGGCCTCGCCGATTCAGGTGGATACAGAGAAAAATCAGGAGCGCAAGGTGATCGAGCTGCTGCATAGCTCCGAGAACAGCTGGACCTCGGACAGCCTGAACCTGGTGCCTGATTACCGCGCCCACCCGGATACGGGCTTTAGCGTCAGCGGCAAACGCAAATCACAGCTCCTGGCCGTGGCCATCGAAGGGCGCTTCGATTCGTTCTACAAAGACAAGGAGTCGCCCCTGGCCATGGTTGAAGAGAGCGACGACGCATCCAATGACAGCGAGGCAGACGGTGAAAGTGCGGATAAAAAAGAGGAGAAAGAGGCCGAGCAGCGCATCACGGGTGTGATCGAGCGCTCGCCGGAATCGGCGCGGCTGATCCTGGTGTCGAGCAACACCTTCGCTTCTGACGCCGCCATCGACCTCGCCTCACAGGGTCTCAATACCCTGTATACGAAACCGCTGGCCTTCATGCAAAACGCCATCGACTGGTCGCTGGAAGACCGCGGATTGTTGGCCTTGCGGGGACGAACGCAACTGGCGCGCACCCTCGACCCCATGCCCGATGGCGAACAACGGATTTGGGAGTGGGTCAACTACGGCCTGGCCGTCCTCGGACTACTGGCCGTGTGGGGCTGGCGCCGCAAGGTAGCGGCCGCTGACAAGCAGCATTACGACACCGTGTTGGCGGAGGTATAAACCATGCAAAAAACAGTCAAGATACTGGCCGTTCTGCTCGCTGCACAATTGCTGCTGGCGGCAGGGGTCGGCCTGACCGGTCGGAGCATTTCCGCCGGCAACGAACCCGTTTCTCTGCTGGAGTTCGATGGTGAAAAAGTCAATCGCATCACCCTGGAGGGACCGGACGACGCGAAAGTAACGCTTGAGAAGGAAGGTGGCACTTGGGTGCTGCCGGATGTGGCCGACTTCCCAGTCAACAGCGACAAAGTGAAGCAACTTTTCGACCGGCTCAAAGCCCTGCGTTCCGGAGCGCCGGTGGCCACCAGCCGTAGCGCCCGTGAACGCTTCAAGGTCAGTGACGAGGTATTTGAACGCCGTATCACCTTGTCCAGCGGCGATGAGACGCTCGCCCGGCTCTACCTGGGCAGTTCGCCCGGCATGCGGCTGATCCACGCCCGCAATGAAGCGAGTGATGCCATCCATGCCGTCAAGATGGCCGCCTACGATGTCCCGATGAAAGCAGAGGATTGGGAAGATAAATCCATCTTAACCTTATTGAAATCGGACATTGCCGCCATCGATGTGGGTGGCTTGCGTATCCAACGAAGCTCAGCCGAAACTGTTCAGGACAAAGCGACTGATGAATCGAGTCCGCAACCAACATGGAAGGCCGAGGGCATCGATGAAGGCAAAGCGCTTAAAGTCGAAGCCGCGGACAAACTCGCGGGACTGTTGGCGGAGCTGCGTTTCGAGCGTGTCCTGGGGCAAGAGGCAAAAGAGGAATATGGCCTGAACGATCCCGTTCTGACGATCACCCTGACTCAAAAAGGAGGGGCGAAACTGACCTACCAGCTGGGCAAGGCCAAGGATAAGGAAGAGTACACTCTCAAGGTCTCCAACAGACCGGAGTACTTCAGGCTGGCCAGCTACAAGGCCAAGCCGCTAATTGAATCCGCCAGTCTCGAAAATCTGACGAAAAAGATCGCCGAAAAAGCCAAAAAAGGGGCTTTATCGAAGTAACCATTTGACTCTTTAACCCGATGGGGTCCGGCTGGCATGATTGTCACCGCCAGCCGGCCCTCTCAAACTGGCTTTCTATATTCGAACTCCCGATGGGGTTATACCCCTTTTATCTGCCAAGAGGATGATTGAGTCTACCTAACTTGGTTAAAACTATTGAGATACAGCAAGTTATGGTGGTGCGGTCAGATGAGGACCGGATTGGTGAGGACCGGCTTGAGCGAGACCACCTCTTCGCCGACCGGGTCGAGGTTGCCTTCCTCCCGGATCAGCATGGCGCAGCGCACCGCGTCGATGATGTGGTCGTTGCCCTTGGAATAGATGATCTTGCCGTCCCGCAGTGTGTAAGTGTGGGTGGTGAACTGGTCCTCCACCTCCAGGTCGTCCGAGGGGAAAATGAGCTGCTTACGCTGCAGGGCTCCGTTGATGAGGCTGGTCATCAGCTCCTTGGTCCGCTTCTTGATTTCCTTGCCGTCCCGCACCGCCAGCCGGGTCATGCCGCCGAAGTCGTATCCCTTGAGCCTGCCTTCCAGTTCCAGCCCTTTGTATTTGTCCAGAGTGAGCAATTCCTGAACCACCGCCAGACCGTTGCCGCCGTTATCCACGCCGATGCCCGCCGGGGTGTAGTAACGCTCCAGCAGCGCAATGATCTGAGCGATGTGCGGATAGGAAACGTGTTCAAGATGCACGCGCAGGATCATCTTCAGCAGCGTCCGCTCGCCGACCTCCATCTCCTGAAATACGACGATCTCGGTGGGGTCGTTGGTGTAGCCCAGGTCGCCGCCGACCCAGAACTGCCCGCTGCGGGGAGTGAGGTTGAGCAGCATCTCCAGCCGGTCGTGGGCCGCTTCCTCGGTATCGCAATCGCGTAGCTCGGAATCGGTGATGACGATCTTCTGATACTCCAGCAGATCCTGCCGACAGAGGTTGAACTGCTCGACATTGAAGGCCCCATAGGAAGGCTTGCCGTGTTCACCGGCCACCTCGTGCTGCCAGCCGGAACTGTCGCGGCCGCCGTAGAACTCCAGCAGTTCGGCCTCGCGATCCTCGGTCCAAAGAGGGTTGAGCCAGGACGGCCAGCGGAACACATGGAACTGGTCCGACGAGGTGAGCCGGTAATAGGTGGTGTCGCGCAGGCCGTTGGGCGTGGAGTAGATGCGTAGCGTCCCCCCGGCTTTGAGGCACTGGCGCAGCGCCTTCCAGGCCCGTTCGGTCAGCCAGGCTCCTTCATCGACCCAGACGCGGCCAACATGCAGGGACCGAAAGGCGTCACCATAGGCCCCGGCCGGGCGGAAATAGAGCACCGAACCGTTGGTGAACTCCAGCCGGAAATAGGGTTTGCGGTGGATCTTGGGCTTGCCGTACTTGGTCAGAGCGATGCTGTTCATCAGATCCGGGTTGGTGTCGAGCTGGAACTCGATCTCCTCGATGATGGTATCGAGGTGCCCCTGGTGCGGAGCCGCGATGAGGCCCTGGCCGCCTCGGGTGGTGAAGGCGTAATGGAGCGCGTCGGTCGAGAGCACGATGGACTTGCCCACGTCCCGGCCGTCGAGGTGGATGATGTTCTTGGCCGGGCAGCGCAGGTCCTCCACCTGGTGCGGCCAGTAGTCGCGGCCCGAGCCATCCCGGTTGTAGAGGTAGGCTTGTCCCCACAACACGGGATCGCTCAGGGTCGCCGCGAGTTTGCGCTCCTTGTCGGTTACCGCCATCAGTGCATTCCCGTCCTCAAGGAGCTGCCGAGGATGGTGCCCACCAGTTCCGTCAGAATCTGCTGCACGGCCAGGGTGTTCTTCCGGTCGTGGACAGCCTCCTGAATGTCGATGATGGCCTGGTCCAACTCCGCCCAGGCCCGGTACTGCTGCTGAGCCGCTTCCAGACGGCCGAGGGCGTTCTCGATCCGTCCCGCCGCCAGTTCGGTGCCGATTTCAACCAGGGCCTCACCGGCCTGGCGAACGGCATCGCTGTTTTCCTGAAGGATCTCTTTCATTGGCCCGCCTCCTGGTTCGAGCCATTGGCCCACTGGTCAAGGGCGTCCACGGCGGTCTGCAGGCGCAGGCCGACACCGGTCAGGCGCTCGGCGTCCGGGTGGCCGACCTCGCGCAGCGCCTTGTTGGCCTCGGTCACATACTCGGGTGTGTGGCGGTTGATGGTGGCCACCGCCGACTGGATCTGGGCCGGAGGCCGGTAGGTGGCGCAGCCGGTCATGATCCCGGCCAGGACCAGCGGGATGGTCCATTCGAGGGTCTTCTTCAACATGTTGATCTCCTTTGGGTTATGGGTTTGGGGAACATGCAGAAAGATCTCTGCAAACACTTGATTTCCAACGAAATAGAAGCGTCATTGGATGTGACGCGGGATGGTCCCGCATCCACGAAAACCGGAACCGGAGGCAGGCCATGACCTACGACAGAAACCGCCAGCAGGCACTCAAGGCGTACCGAGAAAAGTAGGAGAACATCACCCGGCTGATCGAGGGCATTCGCGGCAAGCTCGAAGCGGACGCGAAGCAGCCGGACATCACCTGGGCGAGCGTCGGCTCCCTCGGCCACGTCGAGGAACTGCTGCGGGAGCTGGACGAGTTCCTGTCCTGAACACACCGGGCCACCGACAAAGGAGACATCGACATGACCGAATGCACCGTGCATCAAGCCGCCGAGGCTTTCATCGGCCACCTGCGGGAATCCGGAAAGAAAGAGCGGACCCTCTACACCTACCGGAAGGACCTCGACGTGGTTGAGTCCTTCTTCGGCGCGGATCGCCAGCTCGCCGAGATCCGGCTTCCCCAGGTCGGCAAATTCTACAAATCCGATCTGCTGCTCAAACTCCCCGACGGCAAGGAGCGGGCCGAGCGCACCGTCGCCAAGACCGTTCGGGTGTTCCGCATGATGATGGTCTGGGCCAGAGAGTCTGGGCGTATCGAGGAGCTGCCGCTGCCCAAGAGCACACCCATGGGCCACAGCCGGGTGAAGGAGACCAGCGATGAGCAACCGAACGGCTGACCTCGACCTGACGGCCGCGACAGAGGCGTTCTGTGCCCGCCTGTCGGCCGAAGGACGCTCCCCAGCGACCATAGCCGCATACCGCCGGGACCTCGCCCTGGTGGCCCGTGTGGCCGGGGAGCTGGCCCCGGGCATCGTCTGCCGGGCGATCACGGCCAGGCTCCTCGACCAGGTGTTCTCCGCCGGGGCGGTCATCGAGAGTGAGCGAGGCCAACGCTCGGCGGCTTCGCTCCATCGGATGAAGGCTGCGGTGCGGGCCTTTTTCGCCTGGGCCGCCGAGGCGGGCGTGGTCAATGACAATCCGGCCCGGTCCATCCGCATGCATCGGTTGCCGAGAAAGCTGCCGGTCTTCCTGACTGCCGCCGAAAAGAAACGGCTCCTCAAGGAGCTCAAGGGACGGACCGACTTCTCCGCGCTGCGCGACCGCGCCATGATCGAGGTGCTGCTGGGCACCGGGATCAGGCTTGGCGAGCTGGCCGCGCTCGACATGGATGACATCGACCTCGACGCCAAGCATCTGCGGGTGCGGGCCAAGGGGAATGTGCCGCAGGTCAAGTTCATCAAGACCGACCTCCGCACATTGCTGCGCCGTTACCTGGCCGAGCGCCGTCGACATGGCCGTCCCGAAATGGAAGCTCTGTTCCTGTCGAACCGGGACGGCAGACTCTGCCAGCGGCAGATTGCCAACCGGCTCGCTCACTGGCTGCGGAAAGCCGGGATCGAAAAGGAACTGACGCCGCACGGGCTGCGGCATACCTTCGCCACCCACCTCTACGGCGCGACCAACGACCTGCTCGTGGTGCAGCGGGCCTTGGGGCATCGGGACGTATCCACCACCCAGATCTACACCCACCTCGTGGACGGCCAGCTCGAGGAAGCCCTCGAACGTCTCTGATCCTTTCGGCCCCGATGATGGGAGCGGCCTCGGCTGCTCCTGTTTTCGTTGGGCGAGACAGTGTCGAAGACAGTGAATGACAGTGCCCGCAAAAGAACACATCAGCCGATGATGAATGATCATGACGATGGTTCTCAGCCTCCCGGGCGGAGCGGGAAATATCGATTGACCGGAATTTCTCCTTTTCTGTCTGTCGGCCGCACATGGCTATAACTGCTTGGCTTGTGCGCTCCTGGCGCAAAACACACATGGCAATATCTGCTTGGCATGTGCGAGGGCCGCTGCCGATGGAATGGCTGTTTGCGGGGCTTGGCCGGTTCTGCCTGGGCCTCGACATGCCAATATCTGCTTGGCTTATGCGGCTCTGCTTATGCGCACACATGCCAAGCGGATATCGAGAGCTGCAGGAAGAAATGGAGGAGTGGAAATGATGATCGGCCGCTGGAGAATGCCGATTCCGAAAGTGCAAGGAACACGTCTTATCCGCAATTCCTGGTGAAGCTGTCTGCCGCAAGTCGCCGTGTGCCGGAGTCATCGGAAAGGCCCTCCATGGTGTTATCCGCAATTCTTTCCGCGTTTCTTGCGGCCGGAGGTTTTCGTTGCCGGGGCGTTGGCGGCCTCGGCCACCTTCTCGAGCAGCGCCGCCGCCCATTCCGCCGGAGAGGTCTGCGGGCCTTTCGGCTCATCACCCTCACGGGCGATCTTGGTGGTCTTGAGATCCTTCATATGACAGCGGATCATCCGGTCGAGTTTTTCGGCGGCGTCGGTGTTCCCCTCGATCTGGGCGCGGACCAGCTTCACCGAGTAGACGCCCACCAACTCCACCTGCAGGAAGTCGCTGGACTTGTTGAACTCGAAGTCCTGGTTGAGGCGGTCGATGATCGCGTCGAACATGACCTTCTCTTCCGGCGTCAGGCAGCGGTCGGCGAAGATGCCGTGACGCAGCCGGTTCTGGTTGCCCTCGGGCGCACCAGGCCCGCGCCGGGGCGGTTCGGTCTTGCCCTCGTTGCGGTGCCAACGATCCAGCGTCTCTTTGTCCGGTTTGTTCAGTGCCACGTGGAAATCCTGCCGAATATTGTTTTCCCAAGCCGGGATGCGGGGCGGGAGGCCGATTTAGCCTCCAAACGCGCTCCCGCCGGTTCAGGGGTTACTTACCGGAAGCGGCGGCCAACTGTCGGTCCCGATCCTGTTTTCGTTCGGCGGCGATGATCTGATTGACCCGGCGGGTGGTCACTCCGGCGAGGTTGGAGATCTCCTGGCTGCTGATCCCCTGCAGATGAAGGGCAAGCACCAGGTCACGGCGTTCCTGGTAGAAGCGGCTCGGTGCAGGGACCCAGAGAATTCCGGTGTAGTGCTTCTGGATCTGCTCGAAGAGTTTCTCGGGCAGGACATCCTTGGCGTTGGCGTAGCGTTTCTTTTTCTTCACGGCTCAATCCTCCACTTTCTTCATCCACGGCTGCGGCACGTCCGGGTTGTAGAACCGCAGCGTGCTGGGACGCCCGGACTTCGGCCCGTGGATAATTTCGATAGAACGCTCGGTGACCTCGCCAATCTCCTGATCGCCATCGACGAAGCAGAGCAGGCCGTAGTCCTCGCCGCAGGGAAACCGGAACCGGCCCTGGTTCTGATAGAGGCGTGCCTCGGACCAGCCCTTGGCCATGGCCTCCTCACGGATGGCGTCGACCTTGGCGACAGCCTGGGAAGTCACCGGCTGCTTACATTTCCAAGCTTGGTTCCCGGGATAAATCCAGTCCTTTCTGGGAGCTTCGACGGGTTTCTCCTGGGGCTCGGGACGAAGCGCGGGTGGCCGGTAGTTCTTCGGGGAAAAGGACTGCAGGACCTCCTGGAGGCTTTCCTTGCCGAATTCCCGGATGGCCAGCTCCTGCAGGGCGTTGAATCGCTGCCGCAGCGTATTCCAGGCATCCTCGGGGAGTTTTCCGGCCTTGTGCGCGGCTTGGGCGGTGACCATGCGGGAACGTAGCCAGGCAAAGTATTCAGGCGACAGACGGCGACACAGCGTGCCGTCGATCTCCCTGTCTTCAGGCCAATCACGGGCGTCCTCGATGTCGTGGATGTCGAGCCCGGTGGAGACATAGATGGCGGGCTGCGGTGGTTGCGGTGGTAGTGATGGGGTTTCACCTCCGTCCGAGGCTTCCTGCCCTCCGGCGGTGTGCTTGATCATGGTTTTCAGAAGGCTCATGGCTTCACGCTCCAGAAATACGGGTTAATCGCTTTTCCCGTTACTTACCGGAACCCAAAGCCAGATGACGGCGGACCGATGCCTTCGCTTGTAATCGTTTTTTTGAGCGAGAGGCCGTTTTGTAACTGTTTTTTGAGGTCTCTAAACGTTTTTCGAGAAACTGGCAGGTTCTGCGGTGGATATGTGCGGTGGCTGCGGTGGTCGTGCGGTGGAAGATTTTCTTGTCCCACCGCAGGGGGGTAGTTCTTTGTTTGTTATTTGTTTTTAGATAGTTATGAAGAAAGAGAAGAGAGAGTGCGGTGGTTGCGGTGGTATTTGGGGAATGTCTCTCACGCTTGGCCGAAATTTCTCTGCCGAGGAATGCCGGATCGGTGGGTCGAAAAAATATTTCAGCCCATAGGGGGTGAGACCTCTGGATTTACCACCGCATCCACCGCAAAGGCCATAAACTCCTTGTCTGGCAAGGGTTTGGCGTGCGGTGGTCATCCACCGCAAGAGACAGCGGTGATCACCGCACCACCGCAAAAGAAAAGGACGCCCGAGAGCGTCCTGGATGATTTTCCAAGCCACCACGGTGGCGACTCGGAGCGTTTCAGATTGACAGTTGACCTGTTTTCGGACTATATTTGGTCATACAAAGGAGGATGGATATGAAGCTATCGAGCCAAATCAAACCGATCAGTTACCTGAAAGCCCATGCCGCAGAAATCGTGCGCAACATGTCCGGGCAAGGTGAACCCCTGGTCATCACTCAGAATGGCGAAGCCAAGGTCGTGATGCAGGACATCGAAAGCTATGAGCAGACCCAGGAGACCATGGCCCTTCTGAAGATCCTCGCGCTCGGCTCGCGTCAGATCGAGGAAGGCAAAGTCCAGCCCGCCGGTGATGTCATCCAGCGGCTTCGCGACCGGAGCAAGAGTCGCTGATGACCTTCCAGATATTTCTGACCGATGATGCGTCGCGGGATTTGGAGGAGTTGTACGACTACATTGCATCCCACGACGCGCCGGGAAAAGCGGATTACGTTCTCGATGAAATAGAGAAGGCCTTTTCGAGCCTCTCCGAGAACCCGGAGCGAGGAGCCTATCCAAAAGAACTGCTGGCCATAGGGCTTCGCGAGTACCGTGAGATATTTTTCAAACCCTACCGCATCATCTATCGCGTCATGGCCGAAAATGTTTATGTCATGGTGATTGCCGACGGCCGCCGTGATATGCAGACCTTGCTGCAACGTCGTCTATTACAGGCATAACTCTCCAGTTCTCCTTCATTTCCCCCTGTTCGCGCTGATCCAATACTCGAAGTTCTTGGTGTGGGCGTTGCGCTGCCGGTCGATGTCGAAACCGGCGTCCCGGATGACGTCCAGGTCGTTGCTGATGCGCCGACCGAGCTGGGCGGGCTTCTTGTATTCGAACTCGAGGTTGAATTCCCGGCCGACCCTGCGCAGCGCCGCGAGCAGCCGTCCCGCTGACACTGGCTCCATGGTGTTCTCGTTCTCGAACCTCACCTGGTAGCGTTCGATGAACCCCACTACGTGGTTTGCCCGGTCGTCCTCGCCGTAGCGGGCCTTCTCGTCCAGCTCCACCGCGTTCCGGTAGGCATGGAAAAGCGACGCCAGCGCCGTGGCAATGGGGTTCGACTCCCGCGCCATCTCCTGACTGGTGTCGTTGATGGAATGAATCTGCTCGATGAACAGCGGGCTCAGCTCCTCGAGTCCGGTGGTCACTTCGTGTTCCTCGGACCCGGCCAGCATCATCAGGTACATCAGGCTCAGATAATCGTTGCACCGGCGCTTGCCATGGGTCGGCATGGTTCGGTGCAGCAGGCGCATGACCTGTTTCTGGGCTCCGTCCCGGATCATCGCCAGCACATGGCTGGTCCGCTTCATGATGGCCGAGATGATCAGATCCCGGTTCTGCTGGATGGCGGAGATGACCTCCGATTCCAGAAAGCAGTCGCTGGCCTGGTTGGCGAGGTCGAAGTTGATGACGAAGGACCTCGACAGTATCTCCGAAAGCTCCCCGCACAGCGGCTCGATGCCGGTGGTGTTCAGCAGGCATTTGGTCCGCTCGGTGATGGTCTCGCTGTCTGTGCCGCTCTTGCGTTTCTCCTTGGCGATGCCGGTGATGCTGGTCAGCATGAAGGTGGTCAGATCCTCGGTCATCTGCTTGACCTCGATGTTGTCGAGGACGATGAGCGGGTTCTGCGAGCCATCGGTGTAGTTCGCCGCGTCGGTGGCTTTCTTGTGCTGGGGCTCGCCGTAAAGCAGCGTCGACGTGATCTTGCTGGCGGTGGTCTTGCCCGATCCGGCCGAACCCTCGAAGCGGGTCATGGGCCGCGTCCCGGCGAAGTCGATCAGCAGGAAACAGGAGAGCCAGGAAAGGATGAGAAATCGATCCCCCTGCGGACAGGTCATATTGCCCACCAGCAGATCGACCAGGAGCCGGTCCGCCTCTTCGAGGTCGGCGTCGGGCAGGAATTTCAGCGGCTTCATCTTGCGCGAGCCGTCCAGGATGATGCCGTCCTCGTTGCCGCCGTTCTTCATGATCTGAATCTCGTCCGGGGTGATCTTGGCGATCTCGTGCTCCGGATTGTTCAGGTTGAAATAGACGGTGTAGGAGGCCACATCGGTGTGCAGCCAGGAAAAATGGTCGCGCACCTGGCCACGGATCATGGCCAGGCTGGGCAGCACCTCGAAAAATGTCCGTCCGCCGCCCGTGGTCGGCACCATACCCGTGTGCTTGTAGAGCATGGCCGCGTAATGGCGCTTGCGGCCCCGGTCCGGTGAATCCATCCAGTAGATGGCGTTGTCGAAATACATGAACGGCTCGCCCTGCAGGGTGTGAAAGAACTGGGCACCGTTGGCGTTGAACCAGTCGTAGGCAGCCTCGGCGGCCAGGGTGTAGTCGGGAGCACCGTTCTCCAGTTCCGTGTCGATCAGCACCTCGTCGACCCGGGCGCGGCACGATCCGGGCATCGCGCCGGACATCCGCTTGGCCTTCTTCTTTTCGTTGCGGAACTCGACTTTACGGTCCTTCTGGATGGCGCGGATCTGCTCTTTGAGGGTGGCCATCGAAACACCACCGCCGATGCGCTCCTGCACCAGCTTCAGCAGACGGGCCTGTTCCAGCGGAGACTGCTCGGAAATCTCCCCCAGGATAGGTTCGAGCAGGCGGTTGCGTTCTTCCTCTTCAGCGCCCTCGGGCAGCGAGCGCACGCCGAACTCGATGGGCGTGCTGGCCTCGGCGAGCAGGCGTTCGAAATCCTCCAGGGTATGCCCGGCGGCAATGTAATCGTTGACGTCGATCTTGGCGATGGCGAGAAGCGCCTCGGCCGCCTGGATTTCCTCGGCGGGACGTCCCGCCAGTAGCTTGGCCAGCTCCTTCGGCCCCACGCTCGCCGTCAGGCCGAAGCGTTCGGTCAGCTCCTGCCGGGCCGAGATCTGTGTTTCCGACAAAGGCAGCGTCACCAGGCGGGTGTCGATCTTGTGTTCGGCCAGGGTACGAGCGGTTTGCAGCGCCCCTTTGAGACCGGCCTGGGAGAGTTCGTTGTCCTGGCAGATGTAGACGGTTTCGACGCCGCGCAGTTTGGGGATCAGGCGCTCCCAATCGGCGGCCCGGATGCGGACGGTGACCGGCGATACGGTGGGCAGGCCCAGTTGCATCAGCGCCAAGCAATCGGTCACCCCCTCGGTGATGATCACCTTGCCGGGCCTCGCCAGCAGGCAGTCCTCGTTGAACAGCAGCGCGTTGTTGATGAAGTCGGCGACGTAAGGCCGTTGGTGTTCGTCGTGAACCGGCAGTTTCTTGTATTTCCCTTGCTCCCAGCCAACGTCCGGGGTCCACGGCGTCTTGCGGCCGATCATGAACACCACCCGGCCACGGCTCCAGTAGGGAAAGACGATGCGGCGCTCGAAAAATGGCGTCAGGCCGTCCTGGCTGGTGGGACGGAAAGCGCCGGTGGCGGCGAGCTCCCGCTTGGAGAAACCGTCCTCACCCCCGGTCAGTTGGGCGACCGCGCCGGACGCGTTGTCCGCGTAGCCGATCAGGAGATCGTCGATGGTCTCCTCGCTCAGGGCGTATTTGGATTTCAGCCAGTCGAGGACCTCCGGCGACTCTTTGAGTCTGGCGTGGTAAAGCCTGGCCAGCGAGGTCAGCGCGTCCTTGACCCGCAGTTCGAAGGCGCGGTCGGCCTCCGTCTGGGCGAGACGCTCCTGGCTGAGGCCATAGCGCGACAGCGGCGGCAAGCCCGCCTTCTTGGCGAGATAGTCCCGGGCCTGACGGTGGCTGTCCGGCATCGGACCGGATTGCCCGGCGGTGACCGAGCCCGTCTGAATGAACTCAACGAGCTGCAGCACATCACCGCCGACTCCGCAGCCGAAGCAGTACCAGCCCTGCTTGTCGAGCATCACGTGCAGCGACAGACGCGACTGGCTCTGATGGTTGGGGCAGTCGCACATCAAGCGCTGGCCGGTCTCCTGGGTGATCCGTCCCGGCAGGAGTTCCCGGGCCACGTCACCGATGTCCATCTCGGTGACGTGCCGGTAATACTCCCTGACGTTATCCGTTCCGCCCATACTCATTCGGCCTCCGCGACACGGGCGAAATCGGCCTCCGCGTGCTGGGCGGCGTCCAGAAACAGGGGCAGAAAGGTCCGACGGTCATCCACCTGGCAACGCTTGGCGCAATTCTGGATGCCCCAATGGTCGCCCAGGACAATGGCGGTGCGCCGGGCGCGGGTCACCCCGGTGTAGAGCAGATTACGGTGGTGCATGAAGGAATGCGCCTTGTGGACCACCACCACGGCGCAGGGGAATTCGGACCCCTGGGTTTTGTGGATGGTGAGCGCATAGGCGAGCTGCAGGTCCTGAAGGTCGGGCGAACCCTTTTCCATCTCCACGGGCATGCCGTCGAAGTCGATGACCAGGGTGCCGTTCGCGAGGACATCGACCACATAGCCGATGGCACCGTTCATCACGTTCAGGTCGTAGTTGTTCCGGGTCTGGATGACCTTGTCGTGCTTGAGAAACGGGGCGCGGCGGCCCATGGCGACCGGCGGCACCTCGGTGTTCCAGAGCTTGCGCTGGATGAGCCGCTGCAGCTCCTCGTTCAGTTCCTTGGTGCCGAGCGGCCCCTTGTGGGTCGGCGTCAGCACCTGCACGTCCTTGATGATGTCGAAACCCAGGGCGTCGAGCCGCTCCTGAAACAGCTCCAGCAGGAACGAGCGTGCAGCCATCGGATCTGTGAACTGATCCACCAGGTACCAATCCCGGCATCCGGCCACCGACGCCTCGCTGGTCTTGCGCACCTCGCCCTTGAGAACGGCGGTGCAGTTCTCCTTGAGGACGCCAGCCTGGCGCACGACCTTGTCGAGGATGACCGTGGGGATGGCGCGTGTCTGGATCAGATCGCGCAGGATGTTTCCGGGTCCCACCGGCGGAAGCTGGTTGTGGTCCCCGACCAGCAGCACCGTGGTCCGCGACAAATCGACCGCCTCGAACAGGTGCCAGGCCAGCGGCACGTCGACCATCGAAAACTCGTCGACCACCAGGACGTCGGCATCGATGGGGTTCTCCTTGCTGCGCGAGAAACCCTTGCCGTCATAGCCGAGCAGGCGGTGGATGGTGGTGCCGCTACGGCCGCTGACTTCCTCCAGGCGTTTGGCGGCCTTGCCGGTCGGCGCGGCGAGCACGACCTCCAGATCGCTCTCCTCGCAGATGGTGTTGATGACTGAAATGGTGTAGCTCTTCCCCGAACCGGCTCCACCCGAAATCAGGCTGATGCTGTATTGGAGGGCCGAGCGGACCGCGTCGAGCTGCTTCTCGTTCAGCGTTGATGCGCAGCGCCGAATCAGGGCATCGAGTTTCTTGACGGACTGGAAATGAGGATTCGGTGTTTCGGCCTGGCCGAACAACAAGGCCAGCTCCCGCTCCATGCGGACGATCTCCGGCAGAGCGACCACGAAACGTCCACCGTGGGAATCGCAGGAAAGCGCCTGTTCTTCGATGAGAGCGTCGAGGGCGCTCTCGATGCGGACCCGGCTGTCCAGGGCATCCATGACCAGCAGCAGATTGGCCTGATCCACCAGATCCTCGTATTCGATCCAGCAGTGGCCATTGTCCAGGGCATCACGGACGCAAAACAGCAGACCGGCCCGGATACGGGGAACGTGGTCCTTTGGGGTTCCCAGCTTGCGGGCGATCTTGTCGACCTTCTTGAAGCCGAATCCCCGGATCTCCCGAATGAGGATGTACGGGTCTTCTTTCAGAATATCGAGGCAATTGCCGCCGAGTCTTTCGACCAGGGTGGTGACCTGATGATGGGTCAGGCCGAATGCCGAAAGCCAGGCCATGACGGTGTTGACGCTGCGGTTCTTCAACCATTCGTCATGCAGCCGCTTGGCTGCATCCAGGGGCAGCCGGGCTTTGAGGGCGATGCGCTCAGGGTCACTCAAAAGGGTTTCTTCAAAGGCGTCGCCGAAACTCTCGACGATCAATCTGGCCTTGGCCGGACCAATGCCCTTGATCTCCGGATGGTTGGCCAGATAGTGGATCAGCCCTTCCGGATCGAGTTCGAGGTCGTGCTCCATCCCGTCGACCTTGAACTGACGGCCGTATTTGGGATGGGTGGACCACGACCCGAGCAGGACCACAGGCTGATTTTCCCGGGCGAACAAATTGCCCGCGAACTGGACTTCCTCACCGGCCGGGGTGAGCAGTCGGCCTGCGGAGAACTTGGGTCCGGCATAGTAAACGCGCTCTATTCTTCCCCGGAGTCGCGCCGGGTTACTCTCATTTCTTTTTGGCATCTCGCGATCCTCCGGTGAAAACGTGTCAGGTACTCCTCGACAAAACGGCAGGCGGCCTGCCGGTCCGAGCAGAAGTAGACGGGGACACCGAAGTCGACGACGATGGAGGCGACCGTTCCGATCAGCGCGTGCGGATGGGCATCGCTGCGGTAGCGGCCATCGACCAGATCGCGAAAGTTGCACTCGACAACCACGCAGGCGGATTCGTAGGCAGAGAGTTTTTCCAGTTCGCGGTGGAACCGCTTCCGCCCCCGGATGACGGTGGAGACGAAATCCGTCAGGGATTTACGCTCCACCGCCAACCGTTCCTCGAGGCCAACCAGCGAGTAATCACCGGCGGGCAGCGCCTTGCGAACCGCCGAAACCTTGTCTGTATCGAAGCTGTAAGGCTCCTGTTCGCGGGTGTCGACGACAACGGTAATCCGGTCCATCATCAGAACGGGATCATGTCGTCCATCGCCGCGCCGGGAGCCCCGGCATCGTCGGCCATGACAATGCGACGGTTGAAGTAGATGTTCTCGTTTTCACCGCGAGTGCGCTTGGTCACCTCCAGCTTGATGTTGAGAAGCTGCTCGAGGTGGCCCGGCAGGTCGGAGAGCTTCTGAAGCTGCAGCCCGCAGGTGTAGAGGTCCTGCTTGAGCCACTTGATGTTCTCGTTGCTGGCCATGACGTTGTTGCGCCAGAGCAGACGACCCTTGTGGGTCGGCGCGAGAATGCGCAGAGTCCACTTGAGCATGGGATTGCCCGAGGTCTGGGCGCGGGTCAGTTCGACCCGGTCGACGTTGACCTGGTACTTGCCGTCGGGGACGGCCTCGAACTCGCGTTCCTCGACTTCGGCGGTTTCAAAGGCGTCGTCGAACTGCGCCAGGTCGAGGTTGCTGCTGGATTGGTTTTCGTAGTGTTCCATGGTCGGATCTCCTTACTGTTGGGGTTTCGCCGCCGCACTCGCGGTCGGCTCCGGCTTCGGCCGGGCGGCACTCGCCGCAGCTCCGGCTGCCGTGTTGTTGAACGCTTTCATGAAGCTCGAAAAATCGAGGGGGATGACTTCGGGGAGTCGGCCGGTGCGGTCACCGGCGTCGTAGTTGGGACTGGGCTTGGTGCGCATCACGCGCTGCCAGACCGGCTTGCCGTCCTCGCCGGTTTTCATGTCCAGATCGCAGAACAGAATCAGGTCCACCAGCCCGGTAACCAGCTTCCGCGCCTTTTCCGGCAGCGTCGGCACGATGCGGGTGTGTTTGCCGGTCCGGGTCTCGATGTCCCGTTCCTGGGAGTGGGAGATCAGGATCAACCCATAGGGCAGGAAGGCGAGTTTGTTGATGACGCGCTGGAACTCGTTGTTGATCAGCGCGTAGCCCTTGCCGTAGCCCAGGTCGGACTCGTGCTCGATCTTGAATTTCTTGCAGACGTAGTCCGAGCACATCTTGTAGGCGTTATCCATCGTGTCGACGACGATGGTCTTGAACTCGTGCTTGCCCTCGGCGATTTCCGCGCAGGCCTGCAGAAGATCGTCCCAGCAGGTGATCGGGGTCTGAAACACCTCCAGGGCGTTCAGGCCCGGCTCGGTCGCCAGGAACAGTGCGTCATCGGCCTTGGAGCACCAGGTGCTCTTGCCGATCTTGCTCGGGCCGTACACCAGAGCGGTGAGGTCCGAGAGCGTGTGTTTGGGTTTGCTTTTGGTCTTGGGAAGCATGGCTTCGTCTCCTTATGGTTGGGATTTCAAAACACCGGAGCGGCGTCTTCACCGGCTCCGTCCCGCAGCTCTTCGTGCGGGGCGATCCGTTGGAAATGGTTTTCGATGACGTTGGGGTTGCCGCCCGAGCGGCAGAGCTGGAAGTAGGCGCAGGGCCTTCCGTACTGGAAGCAGTAGCTGGTGTTGCGGTAGAAGGTGTCGCGCCGACGGGCGTCGAGCATGGCCTTGGAGAGTTCCCACAGCTCCGCCCGCAGTTCCTCGAACTGGTCGCGGGAGATGTAGAGCACCTCGCGGTGGAACATGCCCGGCTCGAGGTACTTCTCCTGGAGCCGCTGCTGGAAGGTGTCGTCGTCCTCGGGCAACTTGCGCTTGGCGCTGCTCTTGCCGGTTTTCGACTTGGCGATCAGTTCGTCTCGGCGGGCTTCGTATTCAGCTTCGGTTTCACCCTTGCCCTGGCGCAGCCGGGCTTTGACCAGGACGTTATAGATGATGCCGCTGACCGTGATGCCGAGGGTCTGCTCCAGGTACCAGGCGTAGAGGATGATCTGGAAATCAGTCCACAGCCGCTCCAGATAGCTGGCGTCGATCTGCGCGGCGGTTTTGTGTTCCAGCAGAAAATACTGGCCATCCTGACGGACGATGCCGTCTACCTTCCCGGCGAGAATGAAACTGCGCGAGGTCGCCCCGGTCGCCGGGTTGACGATGGGACCTTCGAAGGTTTTCTCGAGCGCGACGACCTCGAACTCTTCAGCGGGGTAGTGTTCCGCATAGGCGCTCATCATGGCCCGGGCGAGATGCCAGTCGGCCTGTTGATGGTCGTCCTGCGCCCGGTTCGGATAGGTCCGGTCGATGTGGTCGAGGACCTTGGCCAGATTCCGCTCGCCGTGCCAGCACTCCAGGCAGTCGTGGATGACCGAGCCGAAGGCCAGATTGGGGTCGCGCTCGAGCGGCACCAGCTCGTCGATGTAGCGCCACTTGCAGGCCATGCGGCAGTTGCGGAACAGCCGCCACATGGAATAGGTGGTGGTCATCAGCTCGCTCATACCGCCACCCCCGCTTCGGCGGCGGGCGCTGCGCGATGCTTGGAGGCACAGGCGCAACCCGACGGCTGGGTACGTTCGATCAGGACCGAGCGTTCGCCGTATTCCTTGGTGGCGAAGCCGGTGAAAATGCGGGCGAGGTCGCTGCCGACATCGGTGGAGGCGTCGATCACGCAGGTGCGTCGGGCCTTGTCCAGATTGAACCGGCTCTCCATCCGCACACGGGAACGGCCATGCAGGCTTTCGACGGCCAGCATCGCCAGCATGAAAGTGTCTTCCAGTTCCTGGGCCGGGACCGACTCGTCAAAACGGTACTTGTAGGTGTCGTGAGTCATGGTTGAACTCCTCTTTTGTTCAGGTTCTGATTTCCGAGGCCCCGGATAGCCGCACCATGCGGCACGGTGCTTACTTACCGGAGGCGGAGCCGATGCGTCGGAGATCACAGGTAGTCCTCGAGCCCGGCCTCGCGGAACGCGTCCCGGAGCTTGCTCAGCCGGTCGTAGAGGGTGGTTCTGGGAATGCCCATCTCCCGGGCGACTTCGGCCATGGTGCTGTCGTGCAGGCGCACGCACAGATCCCGGAGCTCTTCCGGCAGCGAGGCGATGGCCTGGCCGAGATCCATGCGGATCTCATGGGCGAGGCGCTCCCTTGTCTCGCGGGTGCCGCCTCCCAGAGAACCTTCGCTGTCCAGGAACTCGATCCGCTCGGTGGTGTCGCCTTCGCCGTTGTCGAGGGGTTCGTTGAGTGAGGTTTGGCAGAGCCGCCAGTCCCGGCATTGGGCGAACCGGGCCTCCAGGATGGTGGAGATGTGACGTTCGACGATCCGGGCCATGAAGGTGGTCTTCTTGGCCTTGGCGGGATTGAAATGCCGCATCCGCTGCAGCAGATCGATCATCAGTTCCTGTTCGAGGTCGGGTCTGTCGTCCTCGGTGAATCCGGCCTTGCCTACGAGTTGACGTGCTTTGTGCCGAATGAGGTCGGCGGCATACTTGTCGATGCCGTCGTAAGAATTTTGTGAAACCATCGGGGCCTCCTCGGAGCGAGGAGGAGGTCCGCGTGGGTGTCGGCACGGGCCAGATCACAGGACAAAGCTGTCGCGTGGGCGAAGGGGTCGCAGGTACGCCGCCAATTGCCGTATTCGGCTCGGCGACACCCACAACAGCCTCCGCCATGCGTCCAGCTTGTTGTCCAGTGTCTAAGGGTTCAGGTCGTTACGTGTTCAGGCTGCCCGTTCCTCGATGCGCATCAGGAACGGGAGACCGTGCTTGATCTCGAGCAGGCAGACTTTTCCGCTGCCCATCTGCGCGAGGTGCTCCAGCAGCGCCACGACCTCTTGTTTGAGAATGAAGTCATCCTGGTCGCGCTCGGGCCGGGGACCGCTCTGTCCTCCCAGCTTGATCTCGCGCTCGATGACCGTGTCAGGGGTGAGTTCCGGCTCGCCGTCGCGGACCGGAATGTTGGTGATGCGGCCGAAGTTGATGTCCTGCATCAACTCGATGAGTCGCCGCTTCGGTGGGGTGAGGTGTGCTTTGCTTGTCTGGTTCATGCCGAACCTCCTTCATTTCTGGACCGACCGGGAGACAGGTCCGGCATGAATTTCCCGGGTGGCGGTCGTGAACTTTTTGTGTTCACCAGACCTGTCACCCTGCTTTGGCGAATTTTCGTTGCGACCCCGAAAAACGCCCTGGCTCAAGAAGGAGGAAAGCCCGTAAGGCTCTGATTGGTGTTGGATTTACAGAGGAAAACTTTTTTAACTTTTTTTGCCCGGCCCCAGTGAAATTTCACCGAGCGGGCCTCCAAGACGCAAAAAGCCCCGATCCAGAATCCTGAATCGGGGCTATAGATTTGTCGGGCGCTATAAAGGGTGGTCAGTAAACCTCGGCACCTTCCGGGAGGATGCTGAACTTACACCGGTAGGTCTTGGTGTCCTTGACCCATTCGATGGGATCGTCATCGAGCCGGAAGAATTCCCGCAGGTGCCTCGACAGCTCTTGCTTCTGTTTTTTCAGTTTGTCCGACGCGTATCGGCTGTGCCAGTCGATCTCGCCACGGGAGTTGGCAAACCCCTCGAGCAATTTCCATTGCTCGGTAGGATTGCCATTCTTCCTGCTCGCCATTCCCATTTGCGTATAGGTGTATCGACCGCTCTGATCTCCCGCCCATATTGTGACGGTATGGCCATCACGGAATTGAATCTTGATTTGCGCCCATGTGGTGCCCGGCGGTGTTGAAAAAAACACCGTGCCGCCAGAATCCGGCTCAGGCACCTGGCCGATAAGGGGGGCGAATATCGCGGCCTTGTCCCGACGGGTCAGAAACCATGGTGCATCTCCCAGGTGCAGCTCTTCGTTCAGCGCAATGAAGGGGCTGCTTCTCTGCGCCAGCAGTGTTTCAACTGCAGGACTCAGATGAAGGCGCGTGGGCGCGATCAGGACAAAGGGCTTGGGGATCGAGAGACATAATGATCGAACGACCTCTGCCAGCGCATCCATGCTGTCCTGCATCGTCAGAACAACCGGGAAGTCCATCCCCGCCGTGGGTATGAAATCGCCCAGTCTCCATGTATGAGGCAGTCCATCAAGTTTCGACTCTCGGTGTTCTATTCCCAACGCCGCGCAGATAGCGCCATTGATGGCTGACTGCTTGAGCCGGTAGATCAGGGTCTGCCTTGTGGTGAGTTGGACGGCTGGATATTCCTTTTCATTGCAGATGGCCCGGATGTTGGTCTTCACATGGGTGACAACACTCCGTGGGCATCCGAGGCCACATTCCGTTGGGCAATCCACGGCGGTCGCGTGATTCTTGGTCAGTTGAAGGAAGTGATCCCGAAACAACGGGTATCGGTCCCAACCGGAGAGCGCCTTATCCCAATCGAACAGCGCCGCCGACTTTCCAGGCAATCTCTCCAGGTATGCCCAGAAGGGATCACTCATCCGATGTCCCTCCGGCTCCGACAATAAAGCCCCTGAGTCCGAGCCAGCGCTCGATAACCTCGGCATCACCATCCCGCTTGAATTGCGCTCGGTTACCTGAACTCAAGGTGACCGACCTGGGCGTCTTCGAACCGTCGAATTTAATCTGGAAGCTTGCCTTCACGATCTTTCCGCCTGCGGGAAGGGATTTTTCGCGATCACGAAGGGAGGCAAACAGATCCTCGGACCGACGAATCTCAACGTCCTTATGAGCGCCGCCCCAAAAGACCTGAACCTCCTTGAGCCTGACATGCTCGATGCCATCGACGTCGTCACATAGGAGCGCGTCCTCACCAATTTGCCGCAAAGGTTCCAGGTCAAATCGGCTGCGTTCGTTGAAGAACTCTTCGTCTCCGAACAGATGAAATCCAAATTTCTTGCGGTAGAGCTCCTTCTCACCCTTGGTTTCGGCGTTCATACGGATCTCCCCGATGACGGGGTTGTATGCAAGCACATCGAATTTTTCAGGACGAAAATACTGGCTGGTGGACTCACCGGCCTCAATGACCGCCTCACGGGCATAGGGCTTGCCATGGCGCACGAGGAACCATGTGTGACCCTCTTTGGGATAGACGAATACCTTGGAATACTTACCTCGACGTTTCTTGGAAAACCATTCGTCGAGATCGGACTCAAGGGCCGCGAGGGTTTCCTGCGATGGCAGCAAGAAATCCGGCAGTGGGTTTTTCTTGGTCTTGAAATACTCGAAGGACCTGACGTTCATGAAGAACTGCTCGGCGTGTACCTTTTCGATGATTTCCCGGTCAGCCATCCAAACCTGGATCGCCAAGTCTGCAGGGGCGGCGTTCTCCCCGATTTCCACGTCGATGTCCGTTCCAGCGATCTCATCCTGAATGGAGTCAAAACCCTCGGGGGTCGAAACCTCATTCACATAAAACAGCGCCTCGGCCAGATCATCCGGGGTCGTACTGTCCGGCGTCAGCAAAAGGTGGCTGAGGGCGTTGTAGTCCAGGCCATCTTCCTGCTGGACTGGTGGCAACTCTACGCCGCGAGCTGAAAAATAAGCGGCATGAGGTTCCAGAAAGGCAATGAGATGCTTCCTGTCGATTCGCCGGAGCATCTCCGGCTTCGAAAAGCGGCGTAGGTTAAAAGTTGCCATCAATTACTCCTGTCGTTTTGTCGTTACTCTTCCATGTCTGTCTCGATCAATTCCGTTTCCACCCAACGACCTTGCCCAACACGCGAAGGTCATCCTCCGGCCTGATTCGGATCTTCCGTACTTCCGGGTTCTCGGGCACCAATTCGATGAGCTCGTCTTTGATTCTCAACCGCTTAACGGTCGCTTCGTCGTTGAGCAGCGCCACAACGATGTCACCGTCCTCGGCGATGGGCTGCTGCCGCACAATGATCAAATCGCCATCGTTGATACCGGCACCGACCATGCTGTCCCCCACCGCACGGAGTGCGAAGTGCTGTCCGGAACGAACGACGTCCGACTCGACCAGCACCTGGCCTGTGATGTTCTCTTCGGCCAAGATAGGGTGACCAGCGGCCACCATACCCACAACAGGGACTGAAACCAGAGAGGCAGCCATCTCACTGGGGCGGCGGGCAACAGCTATTCCTCGCGACTTTCCGTCCTCTCGCTTCAGGAATCCCTTGCGCACCAGTTGATTGATTCGGTCGTGGGCGCTGGCCGGGCTGATTTCAAAGATCTCACTCAGTTCTTTCACCGTTGGAGGAAAACCCTTGGCATCGACGAAACGACATATCTCTTCGAGCGTTTTTCGCTGCAACGGCGTTATCTCATCCGTTTTCGCTTTGCCCATGGAGTCTCCATTTCTGTTGAAAGACAAAAAGGCGCAATGCGCCAACAAACCCTAATAATATAAACCTGATGCACATCAGGTCAAGAAATAATCTCACACCTGATTTCCGACACTTCCATGAGCCCCTCGGTAGGTAATGCCTGAAGAAAGCCGGTTTGAAACCGGACGAACAGTTAGAAACCAGATAACCGACCAGAGGCGGAGCTGAGGCGGTTGTGGGTGCCATCGAACGCGCATCCCGACCGCCACCGTTTTCTGGCATCCACACCATCCAGCCCCCCCGGTCCCACCGGAGGTGTTCGATGTTGGATGTACAGGAAATGAATGATGTGCCGGGGACGGATGACCTTGGCGAAAACGGCAAACCCGGCCGCCTGTCGGGTGAGGCGAGGCTCCAGTCAGCCGCCTCGATTCTGGCCACGGCGGTCCTGCGCCGAAAGGCCAAAAAAGCATGTGTGGGCAATGAGTTAGATGTTTTCAAAGATTCTTCCCCTGTGCTCGGAGAAGGACTTGATTCATTGCCGGAACAGAGCATTCATTCATGACAACTCGTCCGGAAACCAAAATAAGGAGTTGAAAATGAATGAGTTACAGAACGACGCCACCGGCGGCAAGAACCAGGACCGAACCCGAAACTCGGTTCTTCGGCAGATGGCCCTGCTGCAATCCATGTCCCTGGAGCAGCTCCGGGAAAAATGGCTCGACCTCAACGGTGAAGAGCCGCCCCAGTACAAGAAGCAATTCCTCATCAAGCGGCTAGCCTATCGCATCCAGGAGCTTTTCTACGGCGGGCTGTCCGAGCAGGCCAAGGTCCATCTCCAGCAGGCCGCCAAGGAGGACCCGGTCGCCACTGTCAATCGACGCATCCCAGAAGAGCGGAAATCAAACGAGGCGATCCTGCCCGGGACCAGACTGGTGCGGGTCTGGAACGACCGTCGCTATGAGGTGATCGTCCTTGCCGATGGCTACGAATTCGAAGGTCGCACCTTCCGGTCGCTCAGCGCGGTGGCCAGGGAGATCACCGGGACGCGCTGGAACGGCAAAGTCTTTTTCGGGCTGAAGAAGGTTTACGGCAGAAAAGCCGAGGGAGGTTCGGATGCTTGATAACAGCAATGTCGCGCCGGGCAAGAACAAGACCCTGCGCTGTGCCATCTACACCCGCAAGAGCCACGAGGAAGGGCTCGAACAGGAATTCAACTCGTTGGATGCGCAACGGGAGTCGGCGGAACACTATATCGAAGCCCAGAGGATGCGTGGCTGGACGGCTCTGCCGGATCGCTACGATGACGGCGGTTTCTCGGGTGGGAACATGGAGCGCCCGGGGCTGCGCCGACTGCTGGCGGACATCGACGCCGGGAAGATTGATGTGATCGTGGTCTACAAGGTCGACCGGCTGTCCCGCTCGCTGCTGGACTTCATGAAGATGATCGACCTCTTCAACGAGAAGGGCGTCAGCTTCGTCTCGGTCACCCAGCACTTCAGCACCACCGACCCTACCGGCCGAATGTTTCTCGGCATCCTGATCACCTTCGCCCAGTACGAGCGGGAGGTCATAGCCGAACGTATCCGGGACAAGGTGGCGGCAGCCAAGCGCCGGGGGAAATACTGCGGCGGCGTACCCATCCTCGGATACGACGTCGACCGGGAGAACAAGAAGCTGCTGGTCAATCCCGATGAAGCCAGGACGGTGCAGTACATCTTCCGCCGATTCATCCAGATCGGCTCGGCCAAGAAGCTGGGCCAGGAATTGAACGAACAGGGGTACCGCACCAAGGCCTGGACCACCAAGAAAGGCAAAGTGCGCGAGGGCTCCGAATGGAACACCGCCCATATCTACCGGCTGCTCAACAACCGGATCTATATCGGCGAGATCGCCCACAAGGATCGCAGCTACCCCGGCGAGCACGAAGGGATCATCGACCGGGCGACCTGGGACAAGGTTCAGGCCATCCTGGAGGACAACAAACCGGTCAAGGTTTCGATGGCCAGAACCAAAATGGTCGCCCCACTGAAAGGCGTCATCCGCTGCGGCCACTGCGGATGCGCGATGGGACCGACCTACGCCCGCAAGAACGGCCGCCACTACACCTATTACATCTGCCAGAAGGACAGCAAGCGGACCGTGAGCCGGTGTCCGCTCAAACGGATTCCCGCCGGGGACATCGAGCAGGCCGTGGTCGAGCAGTTGAGCGCGGTGTTCCGCACACCGACGCTGGTGGCCAAAACCTACTTCGCGGCCCGGGACATCGAGCAGGTGGAGCGGGAGCGGCTGTTCAAGCAGAAAGCCCAACTCGAGATGGAGCTGTCGCAGGCGCGGGAGCAGGCACTCGAACTGATGAAGCCCGGCAGCGATCAGCCGGGCAAGGCAGAGATGCTGACGACCGTCAACCGCCAGGCGGTCGAGCTCTCGAAACAACTGACGCACGTGAGCGAGCGATGCAGAGCCTACCGGGGGAACAGCATCACGGAACAGGACGTCTCGGAGGCCTTCCAGAATGTCGAAGGCTTCTGGGAAGACCTTTTCCCGGTGGAGCGAAACCGGCTCATCCGCCTCCTGGTGGATAAGGTCGAGATCCGCGAGACCGGGATCGACATGGAGCTGCGCACCAACGGGCTGACAACGCTCATCGCCGAGCTGGCCGGTCTGGCATGCGAAGTCACCGAACGGAGGCCAAGCCGATGAAAATGAAGCCGACCATTACCGTTGCCGACAACGGCAACCTGCAGATCCACATCCCGATGCTGATCCGGCGCATGCGCGGCCGCAAGACGGTCATCGCGCCCCAGGCCCTGGATGGAGATATCCCCGGGGCGCAGGAGCCGGTACAGTCCGCCGTCCTCCAGGCTCTGGCAAGGGCCTTTTCCTGGGCCGACATCCTCGAATCCGGCCAGATCAAGTCCATCAGCGAGCTTGCCCGTACCCTCGACGTCGATGGCTCGTATGTGGCCCGCATCCTCAAGCTGACGACCCTGGCCCCCGACATCGTCGAAGCCCTGATCAACGGCGAGGAACCCAACGGGCTCTCGCTGGCCAAGCTGACCCAGACCTTCCCCGAGGACTGGGCCGAGCAGCGCCGCCAGTTCGGCTTCGCCACCGACTGACGACCGGACCGGAGACCACCCCAGAGAGCCGACCATCAGCGTCGGCTTTTCTTCTTCGGGGGCAGGAAACCGGAGTTGACCACGCTTCTTTTCATGGCCGAGGCGGGTGATTTCGAAAAAAACGTCCGGTTGCGGCATCGAGCGATGACCTAAGACAACCGCCCAAAACGGCAACCAGCCGCAAACCCATATCAATCAAGGATGTAGCTTTCCGGACGAGCTTCGGACTTGGTCCGGAGAAAACAGAGAATCAGGGGCCAAACAGAGAAAAAAAGGCGGGAGGATGGGGAGAATCGATGGTGCGAAGAGGTGCTTTGGAAAGATGTGAAACGGGCGCAAACCCTTTATAAACAAGGAGAAAAAGAAAACCCGTCACCC